>NZ_JBXAFB010000001.1:0-49439 GCF_058792595.1 Cytobacillus sp. MT66 | reverse complement strand
TCTAAAGTTGTACCGCCTTCGGACTGCTCCGGCTAGAAGTTCTCTGCACCTGTCTAAAGTTGTGCCGTCTTCGGACTGTTCCGGCTGAGTATGCTTTGCTGCTGTCTAAAGTTACCTTGTCTTTAGACAGCACCGGCCGATCACTTCTTAACTTTGTCTAAAGTTACCTTTACTTCGAACCGCTTCAGTAGAAAATCGCTTGATAGTGTCCAAAGTTACCATACCTTGGGACAAACTAGGCTTTAAATTAAAAAAAGAAGTCTAAAGGCCATACATAAATTGTCATTCTTCATTGCACCCTAAATCTAGGAGGTGTGTTATGACAGAGCCAAATCAGCCAGGAAACAAGGAGATGCCTGATTTTGACAAATTAAATGACCGAATCATTGCCGAGCAAAGAAGCTCTAGTCCAACTCTGGTTATAAAAACAAATTTAGACCCTAAAGACTCGACCGAGAATAATCCTTACCTGGAAAATGGAAAGCAAACGAATGAAGAGGATTTTAGAGATTATTTTGAGGATGATTAATATAAAAAATAATAAAGAGGATCTTCATTATAAGATCCTCTCAAAACATTATTCAAAATCAGCTGAAGTGTCAAACCATTTTGTGACTTCAGCAATGTCTTTTCTCTTAGCAATGGGCTCTTTTTTCATATCTGGATAACCCAAATAAATGAATCCAGCCATGTTGGCTTGATCGGAGAGTCCGAATAGCTGCTTGACTTCGTCAGAATAGCAAACCTTGCCTGTTCGCCAAATCGCACCTAATCCCAGGGCATGTGCTGACAAAAGCATGTTTTGCACAGCAGCACTTACTGCTGCGTATTCTTCCTGGACGTGGACTTTTTCATTAATTGCCGGCTCTACGGCCACTGCAATGATGACCGGTGCACGCAGAGGTTTCTTTTCCTGTTTTTCAAGTTTCGGCTGAGATTCTTCGCTTTCGGGATCTTCCAGCGATTTTTCTGAATAGGCGCGCATCGCTTTTCCCAGCTCATTTCTTGCCTCGCCTGTGAGAACAAAAAACCGCCAAGGCTCTGTCCGATAATGCGATGGTGCCCAAGTTCCAGCTTCAAGAATTTTTTCAATCATTTCTTTTGGTACAGGATCCGGTTTGACTAGGCCGATGCTTCTCCTTGTTTGTATTGCTGTGAAAATATCCATACCGCTACACTCCTAATCTTAGATGCTATTTTTATTGTATTCGATGAATGTATAAAATGCACCACATTAGCCCATTAAGAGAATCATGCCAGCTACCGCAGGCGTTATGACCATTGCCGTTTTTAAGACAATTTTTGGAGCAAATTTTGTAAATTTGGCACCAATATAGCTGCCTGTCATGGTTCCAGCGAGGATTTGTAACAGAAGAACAATATCTAAATAACCCCCCGTGTTAAAACCCAATCCCCCGCCAATGGCAACAGGCAGCATGACGACCATCGCTGTTCCTACTGAGTGACGAATGGAAAGCCCTAAAAAGACGATCAAGCCAAACTGAATAAATGGTCCCGCTCCAACTCCGAATGCTCCTGATAATATTCCAGAAACAATTCCTAACACAACGGCTTTGACATAGAACAAGGTATTATTTTCTGCTCCCGCAGCGGCTTCCTTTGCAGATGAAGATTCCTTCCAGAGATACAGTCGGTATATAAGCAGGAAGGTAAAAAAGATCAGCGTCCCGCCGGTAAACCAATGAAGAAGGTTCTTCGGGATGATCGCTGCAACCAATGAACCGCCATAAGCACCTGCTGCGCCAAATAGTCCGACTATTATTCCTGCCTTTAAGACAACATTTCCTTCGCGGTAATGGCTCACGATTCCTGATAAACAGGTAAAAGCCATGGAAGCTAGAGAGGTGCCCAATGCAGTATGTATTGGAATATTAAAACCAAGTGTTAAGATAGCAATGATAAAACCTCCGCCAGTCCCTCCAATAAATCCTAAAAGCAGTCCTAACAATAACATCGATAAAACAATTCCCAAATGAATAACCCTCTTTTCTTAGCTGCTTTCCCATTCATCCTTTAAAAAAATTTGGGACCCTTATCCCAATACTAGAATCAGTCCGGCGAAAGCAGGCGTCCCAATCATTGCTGTTTTCAAAACAGCTTTTGGGGCAAAATTAGTAAATTTAGCTCCAATATAAGCACCTGTCATGGTTCCTGCTAAAATTTGTAATAGTAGAACGATATCTAAATATCCGCCCGTATTAAATCCCAGCGCACCGCCAATCGCAATTGGCAGCATAACCACCATCGCCGTTCCGACTGAATGCCGGACAGACAGCCCTAAAATAACCATGAGTCCCAGCTGAATAAATGGTGCAGCTCCTATGCCGAAAGAACCTGCCATCAGGCCGGAAAGCAATCCAAGTGTGATGGCTCTGATCCAAAATCCGTAATTATGCTCTGAAGCGGCAGCGGCTTCGTAAACCGCACTTGGCTGTTTCATTAAAAACAGACGATATACGAGTAATAGAGAACAAAAAATTAGCATGCCTCCTGTGAACCAATGCAATTGGTCCGTCGGAATAATTGCGGCGATCAATGAACCGCCATATGCGCCAAAAGCACCGGATACCCCTACAACTACTCCCGCTTTTAGCGCAACATTTCCTTCACGGTAATGACTCACCACCCCTGAAATACAAGTAAAAGCCATCGCCGCCAATGATGTACCCAGCGCCGTATGTATCGGGACATGAAACATCAACGTTAAAATTGCAATAATAAATCCAGCCCCGCCTGCGCCAACAAATCCTAGAAGCATTCCTAAAATAAGCATAGTAATGATGATTGCCAAATGAAATCCCCTTTTCTGTCTGATTTTACCTCTGTCATATTCCCATTATAAAACTAATTTTTCAAATATATATACAATTTAGACAAATTTATAGAAAAAATTGTTTCTTATGACGTAAAAAAGACCAGTATGGACCGGCCTTTTTAAGAATGCGAGATACTTAATTTCTCCTGATGAATTTTACTTTTTAAAACCTCAACACAATGGAATATTGTCCTTTCTTTGCCTATTAATCCGCCTTTTGTAACAATATGCATCCCATTTAATATTCCGCCGGTTAATTTTCCGTAAGCAACAAGAGGGACGACTTCATCAATAAGCTCAATCCCATGAACACCTGATATACGGCATAAGGAAGCAGTAACATCCCCTCCGCTGGAAAAAACCCCAGAAAACCGCAATGGATTTTGTTCAATAATTTTCATTGTGATTTCAGCCAGGCCTTCAGTAATAGACTTAGAAACCTCTTCCTCTGTAACGTTTTGAAGTTTGGCAATTTCACTTAGCTGTATGATATCTTGATCTGGAGCTAAGGTCGAAACAACCAGGGGTTGATCCTTTCTTGACCCGTTGCTTCCTTCTAAAATAGCACGGGATATTTCGGCTCTCCTAAATTTTTCATTGATTGCGAGATCATATGGAGAAACATAGATTGGATGAACGTTGGATTCTTTTATGAAATACATTAATTGTAATCTAGACAGTGAGGTACAGCTGCCTATAGATAAAATTATTTGTGGTTCCTTTATAGTGTTTTTAATCTTTTTATAAGCATATGCAGCAGATAGCGGGCCGGGATCGACGGGTACGAATGAAAAAGGAAGATTTGCCATTGCATCAGCAATTACCTCTATATGATCATTTGTGACAGCATCAATAACTATTATTTTTGCGCCGCTTTGAATATGCTGATCCAACACTGCCAATAATTTCTCTTTCCCTAGTAATATAGTTCCAATATCTATCAAACTAATCTGTCTGATGCTTTGCTTTTCGATAATATCCGGAACATAGGATTGTTTTAATGGCAGGATAGGATCTTTTGCCACTTCCGTCTCTTGTACGGGAACTCCATTTACGAGCAGATAACCACCTACCATGGTTCTTCCAGAGGATGGAAAAGATGGCACAACAATCGCTGCTGCATCATGACCAATACTGTCAAGTACAGCATCAATTTCCGTGCCAATATTTCCTCGAACAGTGCTGTCAATCCGTTTGCATATGATTTCCGGCTGATTTTTCAGCAATATACTGGTTAAATGTTTGATGCGATTGTTAGCTTTTTTTTGGGGAGAATATCTTGTATTTGCATTTACACAAATAACATCGTAATTTGAATTTGCCATGTCCTCGCTGTCATTAAGAATGGTTGCTGTTGAAAAGCCTCTTGTTGTAAAAAGTATACCGGCAGCATTTGCTCCTGTTAAATCATCGGCAATCACAGCTACCTTCAAACGCATCACCCCTTTATTGCACATTTGCCTGTGTGATTTTTACTTTCTGCATATATCTTTTGATCCTGTCTGTGAGGTTAGAACAATCAGTAATAAGGCCGTCTACCTCAGCAAGATCGCACACATGAGCAAATGAATACTTGTCAAACTTACTTGAATCACAAACGACCCATGTTTTTTTGGCGGTTTTAATCATTAATTTTTTTAACATGGCTTTTTCCATTGTTGGAGCACTAATTCCTTTTTCCAGATCCACTGCATGAGCCCCGAGGAAAAGAATGTCAATATTAATGGAACGAAGTAATTCCTCCGCATGCGGTCCGTAGAAAACGCCAAGCCCGCCCTGAAGATTTCCGCCCGTCGCAATAATAGTGGACGGTGAATGGAGTAAAGTCTGTAAAATATTTAAATCATTCGATACGATCTGCAGATCATTTCGATTTTTAAGCAAACGGGCAATTTCCAAGGTTGTCGTCCCTGAATCCAAAAAAACACTTGCCCCTTCAGGGATGAGTTTTATCGCCTCTTGGGCAATATATTGCTTTTCTTTCACTTGATGTGTCATTTTATTGATATAAGGTGTTTCAGTTGTTAATGCATTTAAAGAGACAGCACCGCCATGAGTACGAACAAGCATTCCTTCCTTTTCAAGGGCTGAAAGATCACGCCTGATGGTCATTGCAGATACCTTTAACTTCACGGCCATTTCATCAATCTCAATTTTTCCTGTTGAATTAACCTGATATAATATTTTTTGTCTGCGCTCTATCGGTATCATGGATTAAACTGGTTCCTCTCTGCAATCTTTTGCTGCTTGTATGACCTATTTATACGGTAATGAGTTTGACCGATATATAGTCTGCTCTCGGTTCTTGGTGTAGACGCTATGATTCTCCCATTTTTTATGACTAATGCCGGGGTCGGCTGAAGCCGGATGGCCTCTGTTTTATTTAATACAGGCAAGGTAATAAAGTTAGCTGGCTTCCCCTCTTCAAGACCGTATTCATTATCTATTTGCAGGGCTTTTGCAGGCCTTTTTGTTACCATATTAACAATTTCCTCTATTTCGTTTCTGCCAGACATATGGCAAACATGGACGGCCATGTGGGCCGCCTGCAGGATGTTTCCTGTACCAAGCGGATAAAAAGGCGTCAGAATATCGTCATGGGCAATTGAAACATTAATTCCTGCTTCATATAATTCTTTTACTCTTGTTATTCCCCTAAATTTCGGATAGCTATTAGACCTTCCCTGGCTGCAGCTGCTGATCAGCGGACAGGCGATTACATTTATCTGTGCCTTTTTTAATAAGGAGAAAAGCTTATCAGTATAGTCAGCATCATAGAGGGAAAACGCGTTTGCATGGCTTGCACTTACTCGCCCTTGCATACCAGTCTCAATGGTTTTTAAAGCGACAATTTCAAGAAACTTGGACTCCGGGTCATCAACTTCATCACAAAAAATATGAATAGGACAATCATATTTTTTGGCAAGTGTAAAACAAATGTTAAGTGATTCAACTCCACACTCTTTTGTTCTTTCCAAATGAGGGATGGCTCCAACTATATCAGCTCCTAAGCGAATGGCTTCTTCAAGTCTTTCTTTATTGCCAGGGCATGACACGATACCTTCCTGGGGAAAAGCGACAATTTGCAGGTGGAGATATTTCTTCATTTCTTCCCTTGCCTCTACTGCCGCCTGTAATGCTGTTAAATTTGGATCGGAGATATCTACATGGGCCCGCACATAAAGGACACCTTGAACAATGAGCAAATGCAATGCACGATAAACTCGATCTTTAACATCTTTTTTCGTTAAGTATTTTTTCCTGGCACCCCAAATGCTGATCCCTTCACCAATCGTTCCGCTTTTGTTCCATTTCGGATCTCCAGCTGTAAAAACGGTATCTAAATGTGTGTGTGATTCTACAAACGGCGGCATAACTAAGTCGTTTTGTCCATCCTCTTCTGACAATGCCGGCAAATTTGCCATACCTTCCGTTATTGCTGTAATTATTCCATCCTTGACAGCGATAGCAATGGTTTTATTTGTCTCATAATGCCTCACGTTTTTTAGAACAAAATCATACAAAGTATCACCCCCGTTTACAGCTTTATATCGACTGTATGCCATAGGACATTTAATTCTTTATTTTGAAAAACAGGCTTTCCGTCGGTTCGAATAGTCCAATGGTTATTATGGTAAACCCACCTTTTATCAGGGATATTTGTAAAAATCTGTTCAATGGAATTTGCATCTAAAATGACGAAGCTGGCATTGTGGCCCTCTTTTATTCCATAGGATTCCATCCCGACAATATTGGCAGGAATGGCCGTCATCATCAGCAATAGCTTATACAGATCTTCCGGACTTCCAAAATGGGCGGCATAGCCTGCTAACAGGCCAATCATCACTAAATCCCCTCTTCCAAATGGATGGAAAGGATCATTAATATTATCAGAAGCAACAGCGATTTGAACTCCAGCATCAGACAGCTCTCTGATTCTAGTTACCCCTCTTCTGACTAGACCCCGGTCCCCCCGACCCTGCAAGTACATATTTGCTGCCGGCAATGTAATAACAGAAATCTTTGCCTTCCCTATATCTTCTATAATTTCCGATGCCTCCCGCTCATTCATAGCGGATAAAGAACAAAGATGCCCGACCGTTACCTTCCCTTGATAACCATTTTTTCCTGTCTCTTGGATAATCAATTTAATCGTTTTGACGTTCGGATCATCACTTTCATCCGTATGCAGATCAATGAATTTATTATGTTTGATCGCTATCTGAAAGATTTGCTTAATATTTTCCTCAGGCGCTTTTCCGAGATGGGAAGCTCCTCCAATTCCGTCAACGCCCATTGCTGCTGCCATATCAAGAAACTCTAAATCCTTTTGATTTAATTCATAGAATGGGCACATGAGAACAATTTGTATATAAATATAATCTTTTAGCCTTTCCTTAACTTCCAATGCCGCCTGCAATGCTCGAAACATGATCTTTATATCCACTCTTGTATCAAAATCAATATGTGTTCGAATAACAGTGGTGCCAAAAGACAATGCTTGCAATGCTGTACGCATGATCCTATTTTTAATATTTTCATAGGTGAAGTTAGGAAATGCAGTTAAATAACTATTCACAGCCTCCTGCAATGTACCTGATTGATTTGGTGCAAACGCCAATGAAAAAGCTTTATCCATATGCATATGTGAGTCAACAAGGCCTGGCAGAACAGCCCTTCCATTTACATTCAGCTTTATTTCATTTTGACTGTTAATAGGAAATTCCCGATCTATTGGATAAGCATTTCCATCGTAAATATAAGAATACTGCTCCTTAAGGTCGACGATTTTTCCGTCACTAACTTTCAAGCTGAAATATTTCATATCAGAAATTAAAGGAAGTCTTGCATTGATTAATTCGAACAACCGCACCACCCCTGCCTTTGTTAAATCATTTTAAGAAAAAGGCAGAAGGACTGTGCCCTTTTGCCTTTTTGCATGGTTAATATGGTAAAAATTCTGTAGTGAATACTTCTCCAACATTGATGTCATCACTGATAAGATCTAAATCTACCAAGATCTTTTTCATCGCTTCCCAATTCTCCTTTTTCATAAAACCGACGCCCTTGGATGTACCATCGCCTTCTAAGATATATTCCTTTTGTGCTTCCGCTTCTTTTGCCATCAATTCAACATCTAAATCAGGATTTACTTCTTTCAGGTATTCGTTTACATCATTCGGATTTTCAAGATAATAGTTCCATCCCTTTATCGTTGCTTCAACAAATGCTTTTACTGCCTCCGGATTTTCCTTCAGGTATTTTTCTGTAGTGAAAATTAAATTGGAATATGGGGAGTAGCCTGTATCCTTTAGATAGAGCATATCAATGTCTACTCCTTCTTTTTCCAGGACAAAAGGTTCAGAGGCAGCATAGATTTGCGCTACAGATTGTTCATCAGCTATAAAATTAACTAAGCTGCCTGTATGTGCCATTTCTGTTACATTACTAAGATCGTATTTATTTTTAAGAAATTCCCAATAACCTGCTCCCGGAGTCACATAGACAGTTCTGCCATTCAAATCAGGAATATCTTTTACATCCTGCCCTTTATGAAAAGCAAAAGCTTGCTGTGTCGTTTGAAATGATGTAGCAATAGCCACTAAAGGCAGCCCTTCCTCTTTGGCAATTAAAAGTTCATCAGCGTGAGAGATGCCAAATTGAGCCTTGCCTGATGCAACAATCTGAGTTGGAGAAACCTGCGGGCCGCCCTGATCAATAGTTGCATCTAACCCAGCTTCTTTATAAAATCCTTGATCTAAGGCCGCGTATAATCCGCCATGTGCAGGCTGAGCATACCAGTTCATGACAGCTTTCACTTTTGTTGTTTTAGCTTCATTTCCGCTCGAAGTTGAACCAGAATCTTCCGAATTACATGCTGCTAAAAATACTGAAAGGAATAGCATGCAGGCGATTAACCCAATTTTTGAACGAGAAAATGATAATTTTTTCATCTCTCATACCCCTTTTAATTAATTTTCTATTTTCATTTCTGATTCATGCCAAGAACTGAGAACCCATCTTGAAAAAGCGTTAATGATAAGGAAGAATAAAATTCCTAATAAGGAGGAAGCAAGGCCAAGGGCAAATAAATATGGTGTCTGCAATCTTGCTGCTGCAACCGTAATAGCATAGCCAAGACCTCCCTGGCCGCCGCCAATTCCTGCTACGTATTCTCCGACAATCGCCCCAACAATGGCCAAAGTACAAGAAATTTTCAAACCAGCCATAATGTATGGAAGTGCTGCCGGCAGGCGAAGCTTAAACATTGTCTGCCACTTCGAAGCCCCATATAATTGGAATAAGTTAAGCATATTGTGATCAGTAGAGTTTAAGCCTACTAGTGTATTAGAAAGCATCGGGAAGAATCCAATGATAAATGCGATTACCACAATTGCATTCAGCCCCGAGCCAAACCAAATGACAATGATAGGAGCGATCGCGACGATAGGAACGGTTTGTAATAAAATGGCATATGGATAGAAACTTTTTTGAACAACTTTTGAGCTAGCCATAATAATTGCCCCTGTCACACCAACCACTACACTCAAGATAAACCCTAATAGCGCCGCAGAAATCGTTCGAAATACTGACATCATTAAATTAGAAGAGTTCTCAATTGCAGCAGCTGCGATATCACTTGGCTTTGGCAGAATATAATGCGGAGCACCTGCTATCTGAACACCAAACTGCCACACGGCTACAAACACAACAAACGCGCCAATGGGCATTAAGTAAACATCGAAAAATTTATTGTTTTTTCTAATTGATGTAACACCCTTTTTGCTGCCGGCCCTGCTTTTTGCCGAGTTCGTCTTATTTTCTAGTTCTGCCTCCATTCAAGTGAGCCTCCTTAGTACATTATTTATTCGAATTTAAAGTCAAAACCAATCTTTCCTGGATTTAATAATCCGTGGGGATCGTTCTCCTGTTTTTTCCGCAGAACATTATCAATATGTGCTTCCCATCCGCCTTCTTCCAGTAAAGGTGTATGCGGGTTGAAAATTTTCACCCCAATGGATTCACAGAATTCTATCATTTCGTTTAATCGGTCCTTTGTTGTGTATCTCACCAGTGGAATGGATTGAGGGATGAGCTCGCCTTTGCTTCTAAACCAATCAAAATGTGTGTAAAATTCATCTCCGAAACGGTCTTTAATGAGGCTGATTTGTTCAAGAAACCGGTCTAATTCAAAGCTTCCCTGCAGATACGTCATATTTTCATTCACTTTCAGCGCCCATAGCGTTGTATGGTTCCAAGTGAAATCTGATAAAGAAATCCCTTTATGGTAGCTAGCAGCTGGAATACAATGGGTAATTTCACCATTAAATTGACCGGCCATCTCCTGTAAATCTTCATACGAACTTTCATCAATTTCTAAAAATACAATATGTTTTTCAGGCTTTATTACTTTTTCTAATGGTTTAAAATAGGATGGGATAGGCCATTCACAAGTGGATATTGAACGTTTTTTAATTTGCGTATTTTCCCCCAATGTTTTTGCAAAAAGCAAAGAGTCTGATAAGTCGTCAAATGAAACAATCAATTGCTGCCATTCGATTTTTTTTGTAATTCTAAAAACAATTTCCGTAATAATCCCTGTTGTCCCGTAACTATGAATATAGTTAATCAGATCATCACCGGTTACCTTTATGACACGCGGGTTGCTGTCCATGGTGACGACTCTTAGCTCTTTAACATTACCATCCCAAAGATTTCCCCATGTAATGGAGCCAATTCCCCCAGAGCCCCCGCAGACAAATCCGGATGCAGTAGATTTCATATAAGTGCTTGGGTAAATACAAAGCTCTTGATTTTCCTCTCTTAACCTTCGTTCCAGAAGTCCTAATCTGACACCAGGCTGCACCCTCGCTGAACCTTCTTGAATGTCTATAATTTGATTCATATTGGTAATATCAATCAGTATTCCGCCTTTTATAGGGATGATCTGCCCATAGTTGCCCGTGCCCGCACCCCGAACGGTTACAGGTATTTGTTCCTGAACAGCCATTGAAAGGACTTGAATGATTTCTTTCTCATCTTTTGGCATGACTACCACATCCGCCTTCTTGTCTTCTAACAATTCCTTTAAAACTGGTGAATACCAATAATAATCTTTTGACAGACGTTCAACAGCTGATGAGTTTGTGATGACCTGGCTCTCATCGAAAAGGTTTAACAATGATTGAGATATACTTTTGGTCACTAAAGTTCCTCCTTATCTAGAAATAATCATGAAGACATTAATGCTTTAAATTTTCTGATACGGTGGCTACCAATTCACTAAATGGCTGCGAACTTCTTAGATCCTCTTCGCGCGGGTATGGCAAAGGAACATCGATCATAGCAGCAATTTTTCCAGGTCTTGGTGTCATAACAGCAATTCGATTAGAGAGGAACACAGATTCGAAGACATTATGTGTGACAAATAGGACGGTAAGCTCTGCTTTTTTCCATATATTCAAAAGCTCTTTTTGTAAATTTTGCCTTGTGATTTCATCGAGTGCGCCAAACGGTTCATCCATCAGCAGTAGTTTTGGTTTGGCTATTAAGGCTCTTGCAATGGATACCCTCATTCTCATGCCGCCTGAAAGCTGGTTGGGCAGTGCATTGATATGATCCTTTAACCCAACTAGCTCAAGAACTCTTAGACCTTCTTCTCTTTGTGTCTTCTTTGGAACTCCATTTAATTCCAAGGGTAAGACAACATTTTGCAAAACGCTTCTCCACGGAAGCAATGTGGCTTCCTGAAAGACAAAGGCCACTTCGCCATTTTTTTGCCGGGCAATTTCAGGTGTTGTCCCTAGGACGTTGATATCACCTGATGTTGGATCTCCCAATCCAGCAATCATTCTTAATAAGGTTGATTTCCCGCACCCTGATGGACCAACGAATGAAATGAATTCCCTGTTTTTTATTTGCAAGCTGACATCTTGAAGGGCAATGGTTGAGCTTTGGTAAATTTTATTAACATTTTCAATCGTGATCACATGCTGTTCTTCATTTTCATGGGAATCTATACTGCCAGTAGCAATCGAATTGTTTAAAACTGTCATTTCCTCACTCCTTCCATGTTCATTTTCTTCATGGCAAGACCTGACTGCTGATCGGCATGAAATGTAAATGAACTCATTTCCATTAACATTTTTGCCATTAGTTGGGCTTGCTGAAGGTAAGTTGCCTCACCTTTTTCCGGTTTGGCATTTCTTGCATCACCGCATATTCCGGAAGCTGAAATATCATCGATAATCCACGAAACATTGCCTTGCTGGTACTTTAAATAGGCGGCGTTTTCAATGGAACTAGAAAAATCTGAGTCTGCCAATTCCATGTGAACCCATTCTGGATAGGAATGCAGCAGCATCGATGTTTCAAAATCACCTCCATGTATTCCATATTTTATTTCCCGCTCACTATACAAGTCTGGATCTAAGGGCAGCGCACCTATAAATAAATAAAAAACCTGCATACCTGTTTCCAGTCTGATTTCTCTAGCCATCATTTTTATCAGATCACCGTTTCCGCCATGCGTGTTAAAAATAACCAGACGGTTAAACCCGCTTCTGTTTAAGCTTTTGGCAATATCCATGAGAACATTTTGCATGGTCTGAAATGATAAGGTAATGGTCCCGCTCCAATTACTATGTTCGTTGCTTTTACTAAAAGGAAGAACGGGCAATGTCCATATATTTGATTTTTCTGGTAAGTATTCGAATGTCTTTGCAATGACAGTCTCAGCAAGAATGGTATCTGTAAAAACAGGCAAATGGGCGCCATGCTGTTCTGTTGCGCCAATTGGCAGAACGACCATGGCATCATCTTTAGGCAATTGCGACATTTCCTTTGTGGTCAGCCTCGGAAGAAAGTGGTCATTCCAGGCCTTCCCGCTGTATCTTTTTTCCATTTGAAAACGCCCCTTATTATATTTCTAAATTTTCAGTTATTTAAGCGCGAATTTATTACCGATTCAATGAATATGGCGAATAATGCTTCGCATATTTTGCCGCCAGAATAATACATTCTTCCATACTTACACTGCTGGCAATGCCTTTCCCAGCGATGTCAAAGGCAGTCCCATGGTCAACAGATGTTCGAATGAAAGGAAGACCAAGTGTAATTGAAATCGTTTTTTCAAAATCAGTCATTTTCGCAGCGATATGTCCCTGATCATGGTATAAGGATAGCACCGCATCGTATTTTCCTTGCAATGCCTGGTGGAATACCGAGTCTGCAGGGATAACCCCTGCAATATCAATTCCATTTTGACGTGCCATTTCAATACCAGGTTTAATCTCCTTCATTTCTTCTATTCCAAACATTCCGCCTTCCCCGCCATGCGGATTCAGAGCGGCAACGGCAATTTTCCCGTGTTTTATGCCAATGCTTTTTAATGCCTGATCACACATCTGCAAATGATCGGCAATTTTATTCTTCGTAATTTCACCGATGGCATCCTTTAAGGAAAGATGTCTCGTGAAAAAGAAAATCCTCATATTTCGAACTTCAAACATCGTTAAAGGATTAGCTGTGTCTGTCAAATCGGCCAATATTTCTGTATGACCAATATGTGGCACACCGGCTGCTCTTAAGGATTCTTTATTAATTGGCGTTGTTGCAATTGCTTGAACCTTTCCTGCCGCCGCTAATTCAACACTTTTCTTGATATAGTCATAAGCAGCCTGACCGCACTGTGCTTGAACAACACCCTTTTTAAGCTGTTTAGTTTTGATATTTGGGAGTGAAACGACATTTATTGTGCCATATTCATATTTGGCCTGTTCCAGATCATTAATTTCAATTATTTTCAGATCGATATTTAGAATCTCTTTTGCCTGGTTTATTACCGCTGTGTTTCCAATAACCACAGGAGAACAAATTTCATGAATTTTCCGGTTATTGAGTGCGCTTACAACAATCTCCGGCCCTATTCCGGCAGCGTCCCCCATGGGTATGGCGATGATTGATTTCATATATAAACACTCCTTTTAAGGATTAAAAGAGAAATCTTCTGTTCTTTTGTTCATTTATAACAAACTATATGTTCATAAATGTTAATATAGGTCTATTTTAATAAATAATTTTTAAAGCGTGAGAATGTGGGAAATGATGCTTTTGTTTGGGTGGATACGCAATGTTTTTGAGTGGGAGTTCTCTTATGGGATGTTAGTGACGCAAATTTTTTAGGTGCCTGTGAAATGGGAACTAACATTTAATGTTAGTGACGCAAATTTACATTCCGACCATAAATCGGGAACTAACATTCAAAATAAACTGCAATCAATTCTCCTTAATCCACACAAAAAAAACGGTCACCAACATTTGCAGTGACCGTTCATTTATTAGATTCATAGTTTTCAAGAGTGTTTCTCTTTGTTTTCTTCTTTCTTCTCCCTAATGAAGTTTTCATATCGTTCTTTAAGTTCTTTGCGGATGTTATTTTTTCGGTCAAATTCCTGGTTAAAGTATTCCTTTACGCTGTCATGGCGTGTGCTTACAAGATTTCTGTACTCATCGGCTGCTGCATTGTCTTTGAATTTTCCTAATTCGTTTAAATCATACCTGAGTGAGTTTAGAAGATTCTTTTCACCAAGAGAGGCAAAATAGATGTCATTTTTATAGCCAAGCATATCAAAATAAATATCGTTGCTTTGACCGAGAACATCGAAATAACGGTCGTTGCCCCATGCTAGCCACTCCCAGTAAAGGCGGGTGTGTTCTTTCTTTAAATAATCCTTTAAATCGCTCTCTGTATATACTGTTTTGTAGACACCACCGCCTGCTTCGGCAACAGCTTTTAGCTGGGCCTGGCCCTCATTATCCACATCAAATCCAATAATGTTCACTTCAGCTTTAATATCTGATGAATTCAGAGCTTTTGCTGCTTCAACCGGATTGCCATCGCATGTTTCAATCCCGTCGCTCACAACATAAACAACATTACGGATATGTTCACCTTTTTGACCTTCCAGATCTTTCCGTGCTTCCTCAATAGCTCCCGCCAGCGGTGTCCAGCCAGAAGGCTGAAACTTATTCAGCGCAGCGTCAAATTTGCCATCATCATAAGCT
Organism: Cytobacillus sp. MT66; assembly: GCF_058792595.1. Classification (NCBI taxonomy): domain Bacteria; kingdom Bacillati; phylum Bacillota; class Bacilli; order Caryophanales; family Bacillaceae; genus Cytobacillus; species Cytobacillus sp. MT66. Next base: position 34,537 of record NZ_JBXAFB010000001.1, on the reverse strand, counting down.
CCCAGCGGATAGACAACCTCATGGCTTTTGCATGACAGCTCTTTATCGGAATTGCTTCCAGAACCTTTATGGCCATATACACGGAGCATGACATTTGATCCTTCTGGAAGATCGGAGGCATAGCTTTTGATGGCTTCTTTTGCCAGCTTCATTTTCTGGCCCCCGCTTACATTGGCCTTCATGCTTCCGCTGGCATCTAGTAAAATGGCAACATTGACAGTCTCTGTTTCCGGAAGTTCTATTGTGCTATCAGGTGTAGAAGAGTCAAATTTAATGACAGGATCCACTTCTTCAAACAGCCTTGCAGGTTCTTCGATATCGGCAGCCACTAACGGAATCAGCAGATTGTAGGCCTTTTCCCCGGTTAGGTTATTTGGAAAAGCCTTTATTTCCTCCATCAATTGATTTTTTGCGGTATCATTTTTGTTAATTTCATCAATGTCGTATTTCCCTTTTTCCCTCACGATATCATGGACATTATGTACAGCTGCAGGAGGAATATCAGCTTTTGTGGCTTCCTTTTGTTCATTTTTAACCTCTTTTTCTGCTGACGATCCATCCTTTTCTGCCTTTTCTTCCGTTGCCGGCGTCTTAGGCGCTTCTTTTTCACCAGCTGTCTTTTCCTCATTTCCACAAGCGGACAGTAAAAGGGACAGAACAGTCAGACAAATCATGGCATATTTTTTCATCTTTTCTCCTTTTCACCCCAAAAATGTTATTTCTACCCATATTTACGTACAAATGAAGCGATAGTTCCTAGGACTTACGAACTTACTTTTTCACACAAATCTAAGGACAAATAACCAAAGATAAGTACGACGGTTACACCAACTCCTGATTGATGAATAAGATAGGGAAAAACTAAAGGGTGAATATAATGCCTGTTTCTTTGCCGCTTCATATTGAGACAAGGAAAATTAACAGCGGAAAGGATAAGATTGTATATTATCCAGTTGTGACCCATATGAAAAATCAACAACTGCAAGAAATGATCAACCAGTCGATTGTTAAGGAAACACAGGGACTAATAGACGTGCAGGCTGGGAATATGCCGACAAATGTGGTGGAAATGATCGGTTCATTTGAAATCAAAAATAATCAGCGTGACGTGCTAAGCCTCTCTCTTTCCAATTATGCCTACCACTATCATGCTGCACACGGAATGACCTATATTAAATCCTTAACCTTTGATTTAAAAAAGAGAAAGCAATGTGAATTGAAAAACTTGTTTAAACCGGGGAGCAGCTACGTAGAAAAGCTTTCGGATCTGATCAGCAAACAGATTGTTTTGCGGGATGTGCCTATTTTGAATAGCTTTTCCAAAATCAAGCCGGACCAGGACTTCTACATTGCCGACAAATCCCTGGTCATCTACTTTCAGCTTTATGAAATTACCCCATATGCTTTTGGTTTCCCAATGTTTCCAATCTCCGTATATGAAATTCAGGATATTATCAATGAGGATGGACCACTTGGAAGGATGGCGGAGAATAATTAACGCTTTAAACCAATGGGGGTTAGTCCCCCATCGGTTTAAAGCGTTACAGCATTGGGGGACAGGCCCCCAATGCTGTAATGCGCTAATGCTTATATGTATTTACTTCCCTCTCTCACGCTTAGTTTCGCCAGGGTGTGATTTTCGATGAAATTCTTTACTGACTCTGGGTTGGTCTTTGAGTATTCTCTAAGTGCCCAGCCAATGGCTTTTTGGATGAAGAATTCTTTGCTGTCTGCGTTTGCAAGGATGTATTTGTATAATAGATTTTCGTCTGTTTCACTTTTATATTTTAGTTGAAAAAGAATAGCGGATCTCCTAAGCCAAAGGTGATCTCCCGCTGACCAGTCATCTATGGTTTCTGCAATCACCGATGGAGTTTCTTTTGCGATTTTTCCAATCATATGCGGGGCAATGACATCAACCGAATCCCACCAGGATTTGGTGATGATCAGCTCTTCCATAAATGGAAGATGATCAATATTTATTTTCTTCAGGCATTTTTTCATGTAGTCAAGTGCGGCATATTGGTATTCTCTTTCAGCTTTTTCCCAAAGTTTCTCAACGAATTCTACGTTAAATGAGTTCTTTAGAATACTGGTTTCTGTAAAAAATCTGCTCAAGAGCTCCCGTCTTAAAGGCATTTTGATCCCAAGAAAAGGAAAGTGGTTTTTCATATATTTTTGCATCGGCAAAGCATTGTCTTTATTTCGATTTGTCTCGAATAAATAAGTTATTAATTCAATTTCCTTCATTCCATACTCCTTTCCCATACCTCTGCCAGCGTATCTCTAAAAAGCTTGTTTAGCTCCTCGGTTGAATCGTACATGTTTTTATTAGATTTTTTCTCAGAAGATTCAATATGACTTAATTCCTGTTGGAAAAATGAATGCAGAATTTCCAAATCTAACTCGACTTTACGATAATTTTTTTTAAGCTCAATTAGAGTCTTAATAGTGTCTTTAATATTCCCATCAGCCAGAAGCTGCTCGGTCAAGCTCTGCAGTTCCACTTCAGGAAAGTTATGATGCTGTTCAATCCATTTCGCGGCTAATAACGGCCGGATGACATTTATGTATTTTTTAACATTCACTGCTGAACTTTTTACACAGTCGCGGAAATTGCCTTTTGCCATATTAAAATAATGATGTAAACAGGTATCAGGTGAAAATACCTTTTTTTCAAGCTGACGCATTCGCTCGACAGCAGAAAAATATTCAGCATAAACCATACTGGAATGGAGCCATTCCAAAAGGGACGGGTTTGACTTTCGAAATAATCGAAGTGCTTTTGTCAGCTCCCATCCGCTAAGATCCAGCTTCTCATTTACAGGTATGGATACTGGATCCCTATTCGGAATTTCAATCACATCTCTTTTTTGATCAATGGATAAATACCAATTTTTCCGATGCACATATATGAACCGCACATCGTAATCACTATCCTTTGAGGCAATCCCCCACGCACGGCTTCCTGCTTCACAGGCAAAAAGAACCTTTACCCCGTATTCAATTTCAACTTGTTTGATGATCTGCAGAATATGTTCTTTCAAGAATATCCCTCATTTATAGCTTTCGGCAAAAGATCGTCTGCCTTCCTTCCCGTTCCTTTTCCTCAAAGTAAAGAATGTCCCAATGGGCAAACTCGTCTAACAATTCATTAGTGCGCAGCTTATAATGATCAGAAATACCATTTTTTTGATGCTGGCTGTACGTTTCCATGAAAAAATAGCCGCCCTTTTTTAAAAAATCCTTTATAACAGAAAATAATGAACGGTCTAAATAATAGGTCATGACGACCAAATCAAAATTTTGATCTTGCGAGGCACTTATAGTCAGGTCACCCACCCGTGCATCAATAGAAAGATTATTTCTCAGCGAGTATTGATTTAAAAAATTAATAGCAACATCCGAAATATCAATTGCCGTCACCTGATAGTTTTTCCGTGCAAGATATACACTGTTTCCCCCGAGACCGCAGGCAATATCAAGTGCCTTACCGCCGGAAAAATAATTCGTCAACTGCTGTAGTCTAGGATTGACTGGAGGCTCACTCACTTGTTTAATCCGTTCGATATATTTCGTATTCCATTTGAGTCTGCTATCCATACCATTCACCCAACGTTAGTTTGTATCCTTAACAGGAGAATAATGCCATATTCCATCAATAAGCGTTTTTTGAATTTTCCCTTGATATTCCAGATAATCCAAGTGTCCAATCACTTCAGACATGACTAGAGAAAATTGCTTGAGATAGGTGTCTTTATAATAAGTCTGAGCGATATCAGCTGCAATCGGTACGCCGCCGGCAATTAAATCAAGAAACCGCTGGCCTTTTCTTTCAATTCCCTGAAGCCGCATCCTAAATACCCGTTCTGGATCATCTATTATTTTTCCGTGTCCTGAAAAGACAAGGTCTGCATGTAATTCCGAACCTTTTTTAATAGATTGATAGTGATCCTTTAGCGTCATCATTCGTCGGCCGCTTTCATCGGGTTCGACTAAAGCATTACTGGAAATATGCTCGATTAACAGATCTCCAGCAAAGAGCCATTTGCAGTCTTTGTCATAAAATGCCACCTGATCCGGCGCATGGCCGGGTACATGAATAACTTCAAAATCAAGCATAATGTTCTCTTCTATACTCGTAATTTCAGAGTTAATCTTGTTGTGACGCTTTTTCTCCATTGACTCTCTCAAATAGGATGCTTGCTTTTCCCCCTGTTCACCGCAGCCCATTTCCTTGTAAAGCTCGGAAAAAAACGCGATTCTCATATTCAAAAAGGCCTCATCTCTTTTTAAGCGAGGGATAGACAGCGGATGAGCATATACCGGAACGGGATTTAGCCGTATAATTCTGTTGACCAGGCCGATATGGTCAATATGGTGATGGGTTAATAGAATAGCCGTGAGATCATGAACAGCTAACCCCCTTCTCTGCAGCGTTTCCACAAGGGCATTCCAGCATTGGTCTGTATTATAACCAGCATCAATCAAGACCAGTGACTTTCCTTTTTGAAATAAATAAAAATTGACACTTTTTAATGAAGATTCGTGTTCAACGATAATCGGTATGACTTCACAATTATTATTCCTCATTTCAACCAAACCTTTCTTTTCTAGCGGTCACGATTGACCATATAGGTTAATAACACTTTTAGAAATGCTGTCTTGCTTGGGATGTCCTGCAGTGCCTCCATTCCAAGGCAATAGTGCTCCCACATCGCTTTTTTCGCTTCCTCCAAACCGAGGATGGAAACATAAGTTGATTTATTGTTTTCAGCATCTATCCCAACAGGTTTGCCTGTTAGCGCTATGTCTCCTTCCACATCAAGCAAGTCATCTTTTATCTGAAAAGCAATGCCCGCATGATAGGCAAAGGTTTTCAAACGATTGATTTGCTTCTCCTCTTTATTGGCTAGAATCGCAGGCATCACTATTGAGGCTTCAAAGGCGATGCCCGTTTTATAGAAGGACATTGAATGTAATTGATCGAGTGTTAAAGGATCATTTCTCGAATCGAGATCCATTGCCTGTCCTTTACACATCGCCATGATGGTTTGCGCGGAATATTGCACAAGCCTGAGTACGCTTTTTTCCTCAAATTGATCAAGAAATGTTTGTTCCTCAATCGCTTTTTGTGTAAGAAAAAGTCCAGTTAATTCAGCAATCGCCGTGTTATAGGCCATATGCACGGTTGGACGCCCGCGACGGACGCTGGCATCGTCCTGTGATGGGAGGTCGTCGAAAATAAGTGAAGCCGTATGCATGTATTCTAGAGATTTTAATAGCGGGATGACAGCATTTTTATCCATTCCAAACTCATGAACCCCCATCACCCATGCGACAATCGGCCTTAAACGTTTTCCTGAACCATCCAGGCTATAATTTGCAGCACCAGTAATTAAATCTTTTAAAGGGCTGTTGTCCTTTTGAGAAATGGTTAAAAATCCGTTAATTTCATTTCTCAAGGATTTAACCATATGTGAAAACTCTTCCTGATCTTCCCGTTCCTTTTTAATAGAACTAATCATTTGATCCCGCAGGAGTTTATCGAAGAAATCAATATGATCAGCTTTTGCTGCAGTGTTTTGAAGAAGCTGATGGAAGTGTGCATTTTCCAAGGCGAACAACTTTATAAAATCCTTATATTTCTTGTTTCCAGCCCGTTCTTTAAAACGTTTCAGTCCATTAATGGCCCGATCCAAAATTAAAGCACACGTTTTTGCATCCGAATGATAGACATGATGAATTAAATAATGAATAACCGTCCAATACATTTCAAAAGGATTGATTAGATCGGGGCGTTTCTCATGATATTTTAAGTAGTATGTGTATGGTGTAACAGCACCATTTCTTAAGTCTTCAAATATATCTGCCATATCATCAGCGAGCTGATTGTAGATTCCATAATAAAACGTCCGGTCCTCTGCACCTTTATCCTCTGGAGAATTAATAATTGAGCGGACAATCGACCGGGACGAAAAGGATTTTAGAATGATAGGAACATAAAGATCCTCATTTGAATAGGTATCATTCGCAAGATCTTTTAAGCGGTCCAGCTCCTGTGAATGAAAAAATATATAGGATTCCTCCAAGAAGGCTGTTAATTTTTCCTGCGGCTGATGCTGTTTAATATATTGAAAGGCTTCGCGCAGTTCTGTATGAACATAAGTGACGAGCTCTTGATTGGCTCCCTGCCATAAGCCTATTTCCTTTACCTTTCCAGTAACAAGAGTTGTTCGGATGATATTAGAATATTGTTCTTTTTCCTTGGCAGACAGCACATTGGCATCAAGCAGATCATCGATAAATGGATAAGTAAGCCCGTATGCATAGCCAAGTCTGATTGCTCTATCTAGCCTTCGCATTCTTTCTTCAGGTAATATTTCCTCACCCATCATTTCGATCTCATGCATTAAAATACCTGCAATAATTTTTATCAGTTTTCTTTGGGCATGTTCAGCATTCATTCCATCCGGTATATGAGCAGACACGGTCTTTAATTTACCAAAAAGCCAGATCATGGCCGATTCAATGTGATTGTTTTGCGCCATTCGGTATAGATTTGAAAAGCTGAATAGGTGCGATGCCTCCCCTTTTTTAGCTGATGCAGTTTGCGTTAAATAATTTTTCAAACTGGCAGCTGTCCGCTGAATTCTTCTCTGAGTATCCGGAGAATCCAATGCTTTGCCTAAATCCCTCATAAAAATATAGGAAATGCTTCGATCGAGATAATCCTCCAATTTGCCTGTGCGATTAAGCCAATTTATATAACGATAAAAACTGTGAGAAGGAGGTTTCTTATTATCCCGGGATAATAAAGAAAAGATGGAATGGTGAAGAGTATGGGCTTTCTTCCACTCATGCAGATCTTTTGTCAAGGATGACACAAAGGATTGCTGTTTAAGCTGCTCAATAAGCTGCCTAAAGTATTGCCTTGCTCTTTGCTCCGCTTCCTGATAACTTTCATCAGCCCGAATATTGTAACCGATCCTCATACGAACACGACCTTTTTTAAGCAGGGTTTTAAAAATATATGAATAGATGTGTTAAAAATAACCTATTGGTGCAGACGTTTATTATATCGTATTTCAAGAGAAAAAAGCCCTTATAAAAGCACGAAAATTGCAAAAAATTATATACACATTAGTTATTTTGTTTTATTATTAAATGGGTAAAATATCCTATTTTTACAAATCATACAGAAAGGAGTTTGAATAAATGGGTGCTCGTTTTATAAAGATTGCTGGGGTTTATTTTTTTATAGCGGTCATTTTAGGTCTTGTGATGGGAATTATACATAATTTTTCCTTTACTTCTGTTCATGCCCATTTAAATCTTTTGGGCTGGGTTTCAATGGCAATTTTCGGACTTATTTACTCCGTCTATCCAAGGGCTGGCCAAACGAAGTTAGCTGGCGCTCACTTTTGGCTTCATAATATAGGTCTTCCAGTCATGCAAGGGTCCTTATTTATGCAGATATTAACTGGAAATACGGCTATGACAATTGGAACGATTATTGGTTCGCTTTTGGTAGTTGCAGGTGTCCTCTTATTTGTGATTAATCTGTTTAATCACATTAACGAAAACCACTCGATTGCAAAAAATAAAGATATCTCTATGTAATTATAAGTAGTCCGCCTAAAATATAGACCTAGGGGGACTGCTATACTGACCTTTTATTCAAATTTAGGATATAAAAATACCCCTTAAATGTTAGGATCGTGCTTACATTTAAGGGGTATTTCAGCTTGGTGCTTTAAGTTAATTTCATGGTTGTAATGCAGGTTGCATCATTATCAAAAGTAGAAATTTCTGATTCTGATACTTTATCTCCGTGCTTAACCTTTATTTGATAGGTTTTATCGCGCGGAAGCCATAAGTCAAAAAATCCATTTGCCTGAGATTTCACTTTTTCATCCAAAACAACATTGCCATCCGTATCTTCGATGTAAACATCAAACTCTTCTTCAGCTAATTCACCTTGACAACCTGTCAAGCTATGATTCGTTCAAGGATGAGTTTGGTCAACGTAAGGAGCAATTGAAACAAAAAAGTCTTCGTCAGAAAGGTCATAGGTTAACTCGTTTCCATCTGCTTTTTTAACGATTAGCTCCTGTGAAGTAATGGAAGCACTTTCATCCGTTACATTACCAACACTGTAATCTTTAACTAGTTCTTTTACATTTACATTGTCATTATCTATTACAGACGCCTCATCATTAGAGTCAGCTTGTCCACAGCCCGCTAACGCAATCGAAAGCATTGATATGGCCAGAAATCCTTTTAACTTCATTATGATTTCACCACCTTGTTCCCTTTTATAATCTATTACATTATACAATGTTTTTTGCCGGCCACGCTGAAGTTCATATATTCGACACAAAAAAGATTATTCTTCTTTTACCATTTGACCAATGAGATCAATCCTATTTGTCCAAATACCTCCATCATACTTTTTAGAAATGCGCTGCAGGTCTTGCTGATCATCGAATCCCTCTGACCAGCCTCCATCCCCAGCCACAAGGATGACTTTTGTATTGGCCTTCTCCATACGATCAACAAACCTGCCTGGGAAGCCCCAGAGAAATGGTGCATATTTTTCCGGAATATGCAATTGTGTATTTTCGCATGAAGATGGCACATATCCTGTCCAGCCGACCGTTAAATAAGGAATCAAACAGCTTTTCATTGTTTCTACTGACATCACCCGCATTTCTGGCAAGTTTTCTTTTAATGACGCGATTGGCTCATTACCGCCGTACACACTTAAGTTTCTGGGCCTGCTATCTCCCTGCATGGATAGATAATCCGCAAGTTTTTCTCCTTCTAACGGATCATTGCTTTTAATATGTATTAACAAAGACTGTTCTGGGAAATGCTCCAACACCTCATTAAGTGTTGGCATGAGTCCAGCACCCTTACCTCGCAATGGATAAGTTTTCCCGCTATCGGCTGTGTAGCCATAGCCTATATCTAGTAGTTTTAATTCCTCCATTGTGTGTTCTCTTGTAACTCCTGTGCCATTCGTTCTGCAATCCAATGTCCAATCGTGGAAAACGGCAAATTCTCCATCGAGAGTCGGCTGTACGTCCAATTCAACAATATCTGCCCCTGCCTTAAAGGCTGCCTCCATGGAGGGAATGGTATTTTCTATATAAGTGTGCTGCGGCTTGAAAATTTTTTCCGCTGTACAGGTATCCCCAGTAATACCCTCCATCGGAAAAGTTTGCGCGACTCCGCGATGCGCTAACAGGAATGGCTTTTTTTGATCACTGCTGATAAAGATGGAAGAGTTATTTAGATAAATAAACACGATTAATAAAAGGATAAAAGTCAAAACCCTTTTGCCTATGCGTCTAAACATGTGTCACCTATTTTCTTTGTTTAGTGTTTTGGCGGAATTGGATATGGAAGTGTGAAACTCCAAAGCATTGCTTTGGAGTTTCTTTAAGAGATGAGAGTAATAATCCAATGGCTGATGCTTACAATCAAAATACTCTGACCAAATCCGCAAAGTATTCCTGTTGTCATTCTAAGAATATTGTTGCTTTCACGGAAATGCATTTTCTGCGTCCAGCCATCAGCTGCCATTGGGATATTAAGCAGGATTCCAAGCCAAATCGGTAAATATAGCATGAAAATCAGCAAAAAAGGAAATAACAGGTAACCAACAAGGATTCCAGTACATCTTGCACATAACGGGAGTGAACGGCCATAAATCGTAACGGATCGGTCCTTTCTTCGATGACAAGGGACAATGGCAGTTAGTTTTTCAAGGCCAATTACAATCCGGTCCACAATCACAATCTGTATCCGGGCAATCACAATCAGGTGTACAATCCCATTTATTTTTGCCTTTTTTCCTATATCTATAGTAGTAAATTATAAATAATAATATGAGTACTCCCAATATAATTGCTATCACGCCAATTAGGGTTTTCCCGCTTATAATGAAGGAAATCCCAACGATCAAACAAATAATTAAAACAGACAATAGCAGAAAAAACAACGAAAAATCACCTTTTTCTTTATGAAATAACTGTTAAACTATGACCTTTAATTTGTGCTCCTAGCTCAACTCTTTCAGAAAACTCCTTTTTCTCTCATTCTAACAGATTTCATTAGTATCATTTACATAAAATAGAAAAAAACTTCCTAGCTTCTAGGAAGTTTTTTTCTATAAGGACCTATTTCCCGCAGCACTTTTTATATTTTTTGCCGCTTCCGCATAGACATGGATCATTTCTGCCAACTTTCTTTTTTGCATGAAAGTCAATAACATTTGCAGCGCTTTTTCTTTTGGCAGATAGCCCTGATGGACAGTGGCCTTTTAACATACGCTGCGGAGTATTATTTAATAGCTCCACCGTGTGATCCATCGCCACTTTCACATCATCAAAGGTATCAAAAATAATATTTCGGCTGATTGTATCAAACACCTCTTTATGCGGGGCGCCCATTCTTGTCAGGTAAGCACACTCTTCTGTAAGATCTTCTGCTTCCTCTCTAGTAAGATCGTAGGTATTTGTAAGAAAGGTAACAAATTTTAAAAAGCTTGTATTCTTATCAATAAAATCAATATCTCCAGCCGCGAGCAATTGTTTTTTAGTAAATGGATAAAACTCAAGTTCGGCGCGCATCTCATGCTCTTTTTTAATCTCATCCGGATCTTCTGCATCGATATCTGAAAAAACTTCTTGATCAATCATCATATTTTCATAGTATTTAACTGCTTCGATTATAATCGAATAAAATTCAGTTCTATCTGGAATAATCGTATACTTCTCAAGCAGCTCAAATAGTTCATCACTGCGTAGAGAGCCATAATAATATAACATTCCGTGGGTTAGTTTAACCCATTCTGTATTTCGTTTAATAATAGGAAGAATTTCACTGTTATTTTCATACTGTTCCAATTTAGGAAGAAGATCTTGCGGAATAACAAGCACTTTTTCCTTTTTATACATTCCGGTGAAAATGAATCCGGTAGTTCTTAAATATTCTATTTGATTCATTTCTAAGAACGGCAGCGGAAGTACACCATTATTCCTGATTAATTGTGTTAGCAAATGATAGCGATCTTCATCAAATGTATGAATAATATTATTTATGAAATGAGGGATTTCTTCTGTAAGCAAGTCTGCCAAATCTGCTTTTTTTAATCCACTCGCGTTTTTTACCTGAAGCTGTTTACGGATGTCATCGAGTTCCGTTTTCGTTAGTGCCGATAGTATATCCTGAAGGCTCATTGGCAGAGAAATCTCTTTAAAAGTCTTTTGAGTCCATTTTTCAAAATAATCATCTTTTGTTGTTTCTTCTTTCGTGTTTACCATTTCAATTTTTGCCATTTTTACACCCTTCGTTTTATATCAATTTTTTCCATAAAAAAGCACCTAGACAGTTAGGCGCTAATTTTTATTCAACCTCTGGCTTTGGATAGTCATAGCCCTTCGTATCAACGGTGACCGTTTTCATTTTCTGATCTTGCAATGGCTTGTCCATTCCGTCACGTTCAACCGAGACAATTTCATCAACCGTTTCCATACCTTCAATTACTTTTCCAAATCCCGCATAATCTCCGTCTAGATGAGGCGCTTCTGCAACCATGATGAAGAATTGTGAACCAGCTGAATTCGGTTCGTTTGTCCGTGCCATGGAAATGACACCGCGATCGTGTTTCACTGTATTTGCTTTAAAGCCGTTTGACTGAAATTCACCTTTAATCGCGTATCCAGGACCTCCTGAGCCGTTTCCTTCTGGATCTCCGCCCTGAATCATAAAATCAGGGATTACCCGATGGAATGTCAGCCCATCATAAAAGCCATCTTCAATTAAAGAAATAAAGTTAGCTACCGTATTAGGGGCCGCTTCCGGAAATAGTTCAAGAACGATATTTTTCCCATTTTCCATGGTTATCGTCACAATTGGACGTTCCTTCACATCGGCGGGGTACCCTGTTTTTTCACTGTCTGTGCCACCTGCTGTATTGGATTCTTTCTCCTGTGTTCCGCATCCTGATAAAATCATAACTGCAGCTGTTACAGATAAAAGAAAATAAAAAGCTTTTTTATGTAATCGCATGGCAGAAAACCCTCCCTTCCAATTAACTTTTTTATTTTAACATAGAATACAATAATATTCAGTGGGGGTAAAAGAACTGAAAAAAACAATCCATTATATACCAGCTGCAATTCATTTCCTCCACCTTATATACAGCATAATTACAACAAGATACAAGAGAATAACAACAACCAAGGTGAACAATCGTTCCTGCACTGTTCCGTCTGCGAGAAGTACAGGTCCTAGTCCAAAAAAGGTTATGGCAAGAAGCAGTACCACAAATAGTAAATTAATCATCCATTTCATTGTAAAAAGCCTCCATATGCGAAAATAATCCACCTGAATTAAGGTGGATTATTCTATGTGTTACTTCTTAATTTTATATCGCTGATGGTTGACCACTGTCAGAATAGGTTCCTCTTTTTTTGAATTGTAGCCTATTTCAACAATAACTGAATTATCTCTTACGACGTTCACCTTGCCTGTTTTACCCTTTTCTACACCGCCAGTGATTAAGATTTCATCGCCAACCTCTGCTTTTTTTATTTTGCGCTCTTCTTTTACAGCACTCTGTTCTGCCATATCATCCTAGCTCCTTTGCTGTTTTTGTCTTTTTTTAGTATCTCCATGGTTTCATTAATAAAAACGGTAAAAGATGACACCCATAATTTCTTTTATTAAAATGGACCTATATTTATCACCGAAAAACCATAATAATATTATGTAAACTAATGTTCAGGAGGCACTATAAATGCAATACTTTTATTGTACAGTTGATTTCGATTAAATGCAAAATCATTTCTGGCTCCCCCACTTCCATTGAGCACGCGAAGATGATTTAGATGAATAAGGAAAAACTCGATTCACTTAAATGGGCACCTGCGGATATGCCTGTGGTTGAAAAGTTAATGTACAGGAACTCAAATTGCTCAATTTACTTCATTTTTTAATAAAGATTAACCTCTTTCGTCCGATTGAATGAACTTTTATACACCCCTGTGAGTCTTATCATTGAAAGAGGTGTGGCCATGAATGTTGTTCGTTTGGTTAAAAAAGCAAAAAAAGGAAATAAAAATGCTCTTCTAAAATTGATTCTTGTGGAAAAAGATGCCTACTACCGGCTGGCATTCACTTATATGGGAAATTCCCACGATGCCATGGATGCTGTAGAGGATATGATTGTAAAGCTGTACGAGAATATCCATCAGCTTAAAAATGAAAAAGCTTTTTACAGCTGGAGCAAAACCATTTTAGTCAATCGCTGTAAAACCATTCTGCGAAAATCAAGCGATTTTCAGTATATGGAACAGGAGCAAATCAACGAACAGGATCACCATAATCCTCATATTAGGACCGATCATCAGCTGGATATTACCGAAATGTTGTCTAAGGTCAATGAACATCAAAAAGAAGCATTGCAGTTAAAATACTTTCATGATTTCGATTATCAAACCATTGCCGAAATGACAAATGTATCGATTGGGACTGTCAAATCAAGAATTTTTCAAGGACTAAAGAAGCTGAGGGACTATTATGGAGGTGAACATGGTGAATAATATTGAAAAACGATTAGCCGAGGAAAAACAGCGTTTTGATCAAATTACTGCACCGGAAAATTTCGAAGCTCGCATGCGAGAAGCCCTAAAGCCGGCAAAACAGAAGCATAAGCCAAGAAAACTTATTTGGAACCTTACCGCAGCAGCGGTGTTACTCGTCTTTTTTGCAGGTTATCAATATGATGCGTTTGCTTTTTACGGAAAGAAATTACTAGGGTTCGACGATTTAGTTACAGGTACATTAAATGATTTAAATGAAAAAGGGATGGGGCAACTGGTTGGGAAAAAGACTGCACTATCGAACGGAACCTTTCTTATCATTGATGGAGTAATAACGGATGAAAATCAGCTCGTTCTTTATTACACTCTAAAAAATTCTGATGGAATTGACGGGGAATTTTCACCAAGGAGATTAACGGGCTTTTTCACTAATTCCATTGCCGGGGGCGGCACAGAAAGGGTAAATGATCTGCAAACAGAAATAAAAGGCGTCATGTCCTTTGATTCCGTCAGCCCTTTTTCAAAAAAATTAACTCTGCATTATAGTGAGCAGCTTCCTAATAATGAAATAAAAGAAGGAGAAGTTACTTTCCCCTATCATCCGGATGAAGCGCTGCAGACTGGGATCAAGCAATCCATTAGAAAAACAGCCGAGGTTGATAAAGGGAAAATTAACTTTCGCTCTATTACTGCCACCCCAACCGAAACAGTGGTAGAAGGCACAATCAATGCTGATAACTTTGATCGCGTTTCAAGTGCATTAGATGGCATTGAACTTCTTGCAGATGGAAAACCTGTTCAAATGCTGGGCGGCGGTCATAGTTCCTCGCTGAAAGGCAGAACATTTGATTTGCGGTTTGATGCCCTGCCAAGTAATTTGGAATCTTTAGAAATTGCGGTGAAGCAATTTGCTGGCTATAAGACGCTTGATGAAAAAATAAACATAGCCACTGCTGGAGCAGAGCCTATCACTTTAGGAGACACTAAAGAATTGATAATCAAGGATGTTACCGCAACATCTGAGGGTGTCAAGGTGACAATTGCAACAGATGTTGATGTCATGCTTGACGGCGTTTCCATCAGTAACACAAATGGTGTAAAAACCCCATTAAAAACGACAGTCAATCAGACTAAAATGAATAAAAATGGCACTTTCTATAAGCAGCGAACCCTTTTATTTGATACATCAGTGCTGCCCGAATTTATCACCATAAAAGGCATGCACTACATGAAAACATACAACCAAACCATTCCTATACCGCTTTAAAGCATTGGGGGCCTGTCCCCCAGTGATTTACCGCATCACCGCAATGGGGGTCAGGCCCCCATTGCGGTGATGCGGTAACGTAAATTTGAACATTTTGTGACACCACCAAAAATATTATGAACTATTAGGACCAGGTGTTAGTTAGCTCACTTTTAGGAGTGAATCCTATTGATAGAATGAATTAGTATTTAGAAATTTCAAAGTATACTAATGAAATGGGGTTCTTCTTTGAGTTTTCCACAGTTAAAAATTGGGCATATGATGCCAAAGTTTCCAATCGTTCAAGGTGGTATGGGTGTAGGTATTTCTTTAAGCGGGCTAGCTTCCGCTGTTGCAAATGCAGGAGGGATTGGAATTATCTCTGGTACGGGGATTACTGTCGAGGAGATGAAATTCCATATAAGAAAAGCTAAAGAAACGATTAAAGATACAGGATATATTGGCGTAAATGTCCTTTTTGCGATGAATGATTTTGCTGAAAAAATGAAAGCTGCCCTTGAGGAGAAGGTTGATTTCATCATTTCTGGTGCTGGGATTTCAAGAGATATGTATGCTTGGGGCAAAGAGGCTGGAATTCCTGTTATCTCGATTGTATCTTCAGCGAGACTAGCAAAAATTTCAGAACGACTTGGAGCTTCTGCAGTTGTAGTGGAGGGACATGAAGCTGGTGGACACCTGGGCACCGACAGACCATTATTCGAGATACTGCCGGAAGTCGTTGCGGCGGTGAAAATTCCTGTCATAGCTGCCGGAGGGATTATGACTGGAGAAGATCTTGCCCGAGCTTTAAAAATAGGCGCTTCTGGTGTCCAGATGGGAACTAGATTTGTTGCAAGTGTTGAGTGTGATGCACCGCTCACATTTAAAGAAAAATACGTCCAAGCTCACCAGGAGGATACAATTTTAGTCAAAACAACGGTCGGTCTACACGGGCGCGCGATTAAAAACCATTTTACTGACCTCATTTCAGGTGATAAAAAAGTCAAAATTAAAAAGTGTATCGATTGCCTTAAAGATTGCTCCTATCGATTCTGTACACTTGATTCTCTAATTACCTCTATGAACGGAGACTGTGAAAATGGTCTAGTTTTTGCCGGAGCAAGGGTACATGAAATAAAGGAAATTCTGCCAGTGCAAACCATCATCAATAATATCATGTATGAATTTGAAGCATGTGTATGAAGATAAATATAGGACGGGTCTTGGTTTACCGTCCTATTTTCTCCTGATATTCCCTGCATACAATCTACTCTACTTTAACTTGTTAGCCATCGCTTCAATCAACGGTTTAAGCCAATCATGTAAATAAGAGAATTGGAATCCCCTTTTTGCACCCTTTTCATTTGTCATGAACCAGGAATCCGGAATGGCATATGGTGAACGGATTTCATCATTTCCAATAAGAGCGATTTTAGCCTTTTTTCCAACAGCTTCTTCAATTAATTTGATTAAATTGGCTAAGGAAATTTCACCATGTGCTGTGGCATTTATTGGACCCTCCACTTCAGACATTCCAGCCCATTTCAAAAATTCTGCGGCCTCTTCAGCCTGAATAAAAGACATTTCCGCTTTCATGTTTAAAAAGCCAATTGGCTCCCCATTGCTAACTCGTTCAACATGAAAATGCAGCCTTCTTGTATAATCATCCTCTCCCATAACGATGGGAAATCGAACTGCTACAACAGGGAATTCTGCATATTTAAAGAAAACAGCTTCCGCTTGCCGCTTTCCTTCCCCATAGGAAAAATCGTTACTATTGCCCATTAGAACATCATAAGAATAGGGGTCGAAATCAGCTTCTCTTTTTGCACGGCAGTCAGCTGCATACACGGAAAGGCTCGAGGTGAAAACAAGCTTGCCAATTTTCCCATTGAATATTTCACAAAACTCATGCGCTTCGTTTGGAGAATAACAAATATTATCATAGACAATATCGAAATTTCGGCCCTCTACTTTTTTGGCGAGTTCTTCTTTATTTGTACGATCCGTTATTAGATGTTCTACCTTATCACCGAAAGGATTACCCGATTGTCCGCGTGTCATAATTGATACATGATGGCCGTCTTCAATTAACAACTCAACTAATTTTCGGCCAAAAAACCTTGTTCCGCCTAATACTAGAATATTTTTCATATATATTCTCCTTTTCAATCATAGGCAAAATTAATCTAATAATCTCCCGGCGATCGTCCCCTGAAGTATCGCCCGTTCTGCATCTAACTCTTTTATGTCTTGCGCACCACCGATGACAAACAGCGGCTTTTCAACATTTTCCCCTACTTTATATCTTCCAAGTTCCCCTTCACCTTTGTAAAAAGAATCCACGGATGGAAGTTCACATAGAACAAATCCAAATTTAACCAGAGTATTCTGCAAAGAATCATTTGGTTTTTGACCGGCGGCAAGGATAACTGTGTCTGCAGGGATAAGAACTTTTTCTCCGTTTTCAATAATACAGACGCCGTCCTCGGTAATAGAATCATATTCAATCTCAGTATGGATGGCCACCTGACGTTTTTTCATTTCTTTTAGAGAGATCCAGCGTCTCGTTTTCCCTACATATTCAGCAAGTCGCTTGCCGCGGCGCATCAGATGAACCTTGCGCTTCGGCTTTGTTTTTTCTAAAACATCCTTGGCATCCATAATTCCTTCAGAGATGAGGAAAAGGATGGCTTCCGGGCTAATAATGTTTTCTGTCAGGCGATGAGCAACATCGACTGCGATTCCTCCTGCACCAATAATCGCTACCTGTCTGCCTACAATTTTCCGTTCCTCAAAATAGTCAGTATAATCGAAGACATGTGGTAAATCACTTCCTGGAATCGATACCTCACTTGGCAAAACCCCAGATGCCAACACAACAGCATCAAATGCTGCCAGCTCTTCCGCAACTGGAGGTGAATTTAACTGAATACTAACACCTAGTCTTTGTAACTCGTTTTCAAAATATCTAACCGTTTGCGCATAATCAGCTTTCCCAGGTACTCTAGATGCCCAGCGGAATTGCCCGCCAATACGGCTTGCTTTTTCAAACAAGGTTACCTGATGACCTCGCAGGGCTAAAACACGGCTTGCCTCCATTCCTGCAGGTCCGCCGCCGACAACAGCCACATGAAGGGCTCGTTTAGACTGCTCAATCTTTAGTAATTCTTCCCTGCCAGCTATCGGATTCACCAGACAAGAGGATGGCAGACCGCTAAAATATTTATCCAGACAGGATTGGTTGCAGCCGATACATGTATTAATGAAATCAGAACGGTCTTCCATTACCTTCTGGACAAAATTTGCATCCGCAAGAAAGGGACGTGCCATTTGGATAAAATCCGCAACCCCGTTAGCCAAAAGTTGATTCGCCTGACTAGGTTCATTGATCCGATTACTCACGATTAGAGGAACCGATACGGCATGTTTGATTTCTGAGCTAAGTGATGCAAAGCTTGCGTGCGGTACACACGACTGAACGGTTGGAATTTGTGATTCATGCCAGCCAATCCCAATATTTAAGGCATCTGCTCCATGCTGTTCCAGTTTTTGTGCAAGGATTACGACCTCATCTAAGGTTGAACTTTCAGGCATTAAATCCATTCCGGACATTCGAAAAATCACCGGATAGTCCTGGCCGGCGTGTTTTTTAACAGATTTAATCACTTCGAGAGGAAAACGCAGACGTTTCTCGAATGTTCCGCCCCAGTCATCTTGACGCAAGTTTGTTACTGGGGAAAGAAATTGATTAAGGAGATATCCTTCTGACCCCATAATTTCAACCGCATCAAACCCGTATTCACGGGCTTTTTTGGCGCCTGCACCAAAAGCCTCAATAATTCTTAAAATATTTTTCTCATCCAATTCTTCGGCTAAAGTCGGGCTAATCCGCGTAGGTACCGCCGATGGTGCCACAGGTTTCATTCCTGTCTTATCTTCTCGAGCATAGCGTCCAGCATGAAACAGCTGCAGCGCTACTTTTCCCCCAGCTTTATGTACTTCAGTGGTGATTTTTCGAAAGTGATCTTCATGTTCTGGATTGTAAATATGAATGGAGTGCGTATCACTCGCTCCCTCTGGACTTATCGGAGCACCTCCTGTGACAATCAGCCCAACCTCCCCTCTAGCGCGTTCTGCATAGAAGCGGGCAATTCTTTCCCCATCATTCAGTTTCTCAATTCCCATATGCATCGAACCCATTATGACTCTGTTCTTCAATGCAAGATTTCCTATATTACCGGGAGCAAGCAAGACTTCCTTCACTCTTATTCCTCCTTTAACGAACTATTAGTCAATCTTATTTCATGATTCAATGCTTTAGACAATGAATGATGAATATTTTTAATTTTATTTCTATTATAATACAATTCTCGTAATCCTTTTAAAAATTGCAATTCTCATTCTAAAGTAAAATTGCAATTTTTGCGGATTTGCGAATTGTTTATACGGAAGTGATATTGCATTTTTAATATTGGCTTTAACGTAAAAAAAGGGCAGCGATACCAAATCATATCACTACCCCTTAAATATTCTTTATTTATTGCAAATCTTCAATGGAATCAATATCGACATATTCCGGTACTACCAAACCATTCTTTGTTCCGTGAAGATTTTTACCAAGGTCGACTAAGTCATTCTTATACGTATTAAAGTATTCTGCATGGGTTGTTGGGAGCCAAGCTCCAACCATCGCATCGGAGCTGCCGTTAGCAACACCAGCAAACATAGGTCCAACTTCAACTTGAGTTAATGTCACATTATAGCCATGTTGCTCAAGAACCTTACCAATCACATTTGTACTAGCTATTTCAGTATCCCAGGCAACAAAGACAAGATTGATGCTTTCACCATTTGCCGCTTGGGCACCGTTCGTCCACTTCGCCACTTTATCAGAATTGGCCTTAATCCATTTTTCGGCTGCTTCACCTGCTTTCAAGCCACCTGTAATGTCAACCATGACAGCTTCCAAATCACTCGGCTCCCATGAGAATTGATCAAGAATCGTATAAGCACCAGGAGCATCCTTGTCAAGGCCTTTTCTGACAAGTGTATGAATATCTTCAGCACCGCCGAATGAGCCTTTCGGATCATCAAGATATTTTAATTTGTAGGAAGCGAACATCCAGTGCGGCGACCAGCCTGTTACAATAATCGGTTTCTCTGCATCATAGGATTTCTTTAACTCCGCAACCATAGCAGCTGAAGACCCTTCAAATAGATTCCATTGATCTAATCCGTAATCTTCCATTGCCTTACTCGTTAGCGCCATTAAGCCTGCACCGGGTTCAATACCAATAATTTCATAATCTGTTTGAGCCCCAATGCTGTTTTCATCTTCGGGTGCAGGAGTTGTGTTACCTTTTAGAATAGCTAGCGCAATGGCCGTGCCAATAACAAGTACAGCTAATATAGAAAAAGCTAATCTAGGTTTTAATACATGTTTATATGCTGGATTTCGCAAGTTTTGTGTAATCCGATCAAGTATAATGGCTATAAAAACAATGGATAGTCCAGCTTCAAAGCCTTTTCCGACATCAATTTGACTGACAGCTCGATACACATCTGCTCCAAGTCCAGGTGCCCCAACTAATGAAGCTGTAACAACCATTGAAAGGGCAAGCATAATACTTTGGTTTACCCCAGCCATAATCGTTGGCATGGCTAAAGGCAGTTGGACCTTGAACAATTTCTGGCTGCTGGATGATCCAAAAGCATCCGCTGCTTCAATGAGGTCTTTCGGTACCTCTTGAATCCCCAGATTGGTCATACGAATGGTAGGAGCAATTGCAAAGATAAACGAAGCAATTATTCCTGGCACAACGCCTATACCAAAAAATAAAATCGATGGAATTAAATACACAAAGGCAGGCATTGTCTGCATAAAGTCTAAGATAGGTGTGACAATATTTTGTACCGTTTTTCGCTTGGCACACCATATTCCAATTGGAATTCCGATGATAATGGTAATTAATCCAGATAATAAAACGATTGCTAATGTTTGAATACTTGATTCCCAATAGCCAAGATTATCAATTAACAGCAGGCTGACTAAGGTAAAAATCCCTAATGGCCATCTGCTTGTATAGGTTACTAATAGAGCCAGGAAAATTATTAAGACTATCGGAGGGCCTACGCTTAACACATCAACGATAATGTTTAACAGGCCTTCAATCGAGTTTGTTAGAAGTGTAAAAAAACCAGCAAACGCAACAGTTACCCATTGCACCAGAGAGTCTACCCATTCTCCTAATGGAATTTTAGGCATATTCATGTTATTCATCACTCTCCAAATCATTCAGAGAATCTTTATTTCCTGCCAGCGCACCAACAACAGCTCCGCGAATCACAATCCCTTTTAATCGGTTTTCTTCATCAATAACAGAAATTGGCAGGCTAGAAGTTGCCATCTCATCCATTAAATCAGCAATTAATGTATCTTCTGAAACTGTTGGAATGTCGGTTGTCATGACTTCAGATATCGATTGATTTTGATCGATAGCCTTTTTTGCCTGTTCAGCAGTCAATGCCCCCAAAAGCTTTTTCTTACGGTCGACAATGAATATGCTGGAATACCCCTGCTTACGCATTATTTCTAGGGCAACCCTTGGACCACGGTCTATACCGATCTTTTCGGCTCGTTTCATTACATGTGAAGCGGTTAAAACTTTTGATAAATCAACATCCTCCACAAACTTCTCAACAAATTTATTGGCTGGCTTCATCATGATTTCTTCAGGTGTACCAAGCTGAATCACACTGCCGTCTTTCATAAGGGCAATGCGATCGCCAATTCGTAATGCTTCATCTAAATCATGTGTAATAAAAATAATCGTTTTCTTGTATTGCTCTTGAATTTCAATTAATTCATCCTGCATATCTTTCCTAATTAATGGATCAAGCGCACTGAAAGCTTCATCCATCAGGATAATATCGGTATCGCTTGCAAGAGCTCGGGCAAGGCCAACCCTTTGCTGCATTCCGCCGCTTAATTGGGATGGAAGCTGATGCTCGTACCCTTTTAAACCGACAACCTCAAGCGCCCTCATAGCTTTTTCCCTTCGTTCATCTGGAGGAACCTTTTTGATTTCAAGACCATATTCCGTGTTTTCTACTATGGTTCGATGTGGAAACAAAGCGAAATTCTGAAAAACCATACTGATTCTTTTTTGCCTAATTTCTCTCAGCCTGGCAGCATTCATTTTGACAATGTCTTCATCTTTTATCAAAATTTCTCCTAGCGTAGGATCAATTAGTCTATTGAACATTCGGATTAAGGTGGATTTCCCGCTTCCGGATAAACCCATAATGACGAAAATTTCACCGGGATAAATTTTGAAGTTCACATTATTCACACCAACCGTTTGCCCGGTTTCTTTAAGGATTTCTTTCTTTGATTTACCTTTCTTTAGTAATTCAATGGCTGCTTTTGGCGATTTCCCAAAAATTTTCGAGACATTTCTGACTTCTACATACGGATCCATCCAATCACCTCATATGATAAAATTCCTATGCTCTATTTACTTTTTCCTACTTTGAATGCTTATATGAAGATTCCTAAAGAAAGCGAAAAAAGGAATGGGTGAGTCTGGAAATATTTTCATTATGCGAAAGCTTTTTATATCTATTTGGGCGTAAAAAAACGATGATTCCTGCTATAGGAACCACCGTTTTTTTTTAAATATTACTCTTTAATAAATGTCTTGGTACTTCTTACTGTATCGATTGGACGGACTAATTTTTCAATTTCAGCTCGTTTTGGCTCTAAAAATGGCGGAAGAGATAATTTTTCTCCCAGTGTTTCATATGGTTCATCCCCCATAAAGCCAGGACCGTCAGTAGCAAATTCGAATAAAATCTGCGGTGCAACTCTTGCGTATAATGACTCGAAAAAGTGGCGGTTTACGTAGCCGGATGTTTGGAAACCAAAGCTAGCCATGCGACTAATCCACTCTTCTAATACGGTCCGATTCTCTACACGGAACGCTGCATGGTGAACGGTGCCAAAACCTTGGCGGGCTTCAGGAAGAATAGCATTATATTCGACGATAACTGAGGCCCCGTTTCCTCCCTCTCCCACTTCAAATAAATGAAATGATCCTTCATGTGCTGTTTCTTTAAATAATAGGACTTTTTCCATCATTTCTTTAAAATAATCGAAATTCGCAATCCGGACAAAAATTGGTCCAAGACCCGTAATCGCATATTCCAATGGAATTGGCCCCTTTTGCCAAGGTGTACCAGATTCTACCCCTTTATTGATTTCATCTGAAATCAACTGGTATTGCTGATCATCAAAATCAACGAAGGAAAGGGTTTTCTTGCCAAATTGCTCTTTAATACCGGTGTGTTTGACTTCAAGGCGATCAAAACGTTTTACCCAATAATCTAGAGCGGCATCACTCGGTACACGGAAGGATGTCTTGGAAATCTCGTTTGTCCCATGCAGCCCTTTTGGAATGCCGGGAAAGTCGAAAAAGGTCATGTCTGTACCGGCACTGCCTTTATCATCAGCAAAGAATAAATGGTAGGTTTGGATATCATCCTGGTTGACCGTTTTTTTCACTAAACGCATGCCTAACACATAAGTGAAAAATTCATAGTTTTTTTCCGCGCTGCTTGTTATAGCTGTTACATGGTGTAATCCTTTTAAATGGTTCATTTTATGCCCTCCTGCTTATTGTAATTCTAATGGTCTTAATTTTGCCTCGATCTCTTTTCGCTTTGGTTCTAAAAATGGTGGGAGTGCCAGTCTCTCACCCATTTTTTCGAGTGGTTCATCTGCGGAGAACCCAGGTTCATCGGTTGATAGTTCAAATAATATTCCATTGGGTTCTCTGAAATATAACGCCTTAAAATAATATCTTTCTACTTTCCCTGAATTCGGCAAGCGATATTCCTTGAGCCGCTCTGCCCATTGAATATATTCTTCTTCGGTCGGGACGCGGAAGGCAACATGATGAACTCCGCCGCGTCCTAAGCGAACCTTTGGCAAATCAGGTCTTGTTTCAATATGAACCTCCGCTCCGCTGCCGCCTTCTCCTGTGGCATAAACCAATATGTCTGGAGCATTTCCTTCAAGGGATGGATAGGAACCAACATGGCGAAATCCCATCACCTCTGTTAAAACGCCAATCGTTGGTTCAGCGATTCCGACTGTGAGCGTCACTGGGCCTAAGCCAATAATGGCATGTTCAAGCGGAATGTCTTCCCTTTGCCAAGGTACACCTGCTCGAACTCCCTTTTCATTGTTGTCAGCTGCTAGAATGATGCGAGTCCCCTCAAAGTCTCTGAAAGCAAGTGTATCACGGTGTGCTCTTTTTATAATTTCATCGTGTTCAACTCTATATTGTTCAAAACGTTCTTTCCAAAACAACAAGGAGTCTGAAGTCTTAACCCTTAATGAAACAGCGGAAATATCTGAAGTTCCCCTGTGTGTCCGTGCAAGATGAGGAATATCAAAGAATGTCACGTCTGTCCCAGGAGTTCCTTTTGCATCAGCATAAAAAAGATGATAGGATTCGGTATTATCCTGATTCACTGTTTTCTTTACCAATCTCATCCCTAAAATTTTTGTATAGAATTCATAATTTTTTTCAGCTTTGCCTGTCAATATAGACACATGATGCAATCCCAAAAGTTCCATCCCGTTCACTCCTTTAACATTTGTTGTTTATTTTACTGATGCTTAATGTTTTCTTTTGAAGTTTGCTAAACATTACTTTGAAGTAAATTATCTCGAATTCAAGATAATTGTATAACCCAAAACCAATTATGTCAATAGGTCCGTTTTTAGATAAGAAGTAATAATGCCCTCCCTCCCAGGGAAAACTAAATTAAATCACTAACACTTTCACACATGGGGGCTTTACCCCGGCAGTTTAAAGCATTAACGCAATGGGGGCCTGTCCCCCAACAATTTAAAGCATTAACGCACCGGGGGCCTGTCCCCCGGTGGTTTAAAGCGTTAACGCAACGGGGGTCAGGCCCCCGGTGGTTTAACG
Organism: Cytobacillus sp. MT66; assembly: GCF_058792595.1. Taxonomy (NCBI): domain Bacteria; kingdom Bacillati; phylum Bacillota; class Bacilli; order Caryophanales; family Bacillaceae; genus Cytobacillus; species Cytobacillus sp. MT66. The sequence goes on along the minus strand of NZ_JBXAFB010000001.1, from coordinate 9,671 downwards.
CGTTGCAGGAGGATTGTATTTTGGAGTATGTTTGGCTTTCACTAATTCCGTTTTTAATTGTAATTGGAATGTCGATTTGGCTGAAGAATATCTTGCCTGGGCTGGTTGTTGGGATTCTTGTGGGGTCTATTCTGGTCACTGCAAGCTTACTTGAGGGTACACAGCAGGCAGTCACATATATTGTCACTACTTTAGCGAATCCAACTAATATGAAAATTATCGCGTTTCTTTATGTATTTGGCGGGCTTGTCGGAATGATGAATGTTTCCGGCGGAATTAAGGGGTTTTCTGAATGGGCAGGAGAAAGGATTACCACAGAACGGGGCCTGCTGGGCCTCATTTGGCTCACACTCCCCTTTACTTTCATGATGCCGATGTTCCGGATTATGATGATCGGCCCTATCATCAAGTCTCTCATCAAAAAAATGAATTTGTCCAGAGAAAAGGTCGGCATGACACTTGATATCTCAACAGAATCAGTCATTGTTCTGCTCCCTGTGGCAACAGCCTTTGTTGGGTTCATGGTGTCATTAGTCGAGGGAGGAATCAGCGGACTGAACCTAGGCATATCAGCGTATGAAGTCTTTCTATTAAGTATTTTATTTAATTTTTATGCCATTATTATGCTTTTAATTGGACTAATTCAAACCTTTTGGTCTCCTAGAGACAAAGTTCGTCAAAGCACTGGTGAAGAACAAAATCCCGAACACTTTGAATTGCACAGGATTGGCATTCAAATCGAATTATCCTTAGTTAAAGCACAGCCATGGCATTTAATTGTACCCGTTTTCTTGCTGCTGGGCTCATCATTATTTCTTTTATGGCAGGATGGCATAGCAAAAGGGGCTACAACGCTATTTGAAGCTTTTTCTATGGCAGATGCTACTTTTGTGATGCTTCTCGCTGTGTTTGTGACCCTTATTATTACGTTTATTTTCTATTTGATTAGAAATGAAAAATTAAACGAGGTGCTGTTCCATTTTTATGATGGCGGAAATCAAATGATGGAAGCAATCAGCCTGTTAATTCTTATTTGGTCATTAACATTAGCTGCCGAAGATCTTGGCTTCTCAGCTTTTGTCAGTTCAACCCTTGGCAGCTTTTTACCGGCTTTTCTTACCCCTGCAGCCATTTTTGTCATTGGATCGGTTGTCGGTTATTTCATTGGTTCATCATGGGGAACTTGGGGGTTATTCATGCCATTAGGCATTTCCTTAGCTGTTTCAACTGGAGCTTCCATTCCGTTAACTGTAGGTGCTGTTTTTGCAAGCGGTGCTTTTGGAGCGTTAACCTCACCGCTAGGAGACACCACGATCACAACTGCCTCAATTCTTGACCTGGACTTGATAGACTATGCCCAATATAAATTAAAAGTATCTGCTATTGGTGGCGTCATTGCAGCAGCTTTGTTTGTTATTGGCAGTTTTGTGTTTAGCTAAAATGGCCGATCGAGCTAAGATATACAGCAGATTTTTTAAGAAGTACATCATAAAAAATAAGACCCTGGTTCTCACCGGGTCTTTTCTTTATAGTCTATGGATATAATGGTCTAATTTTTTTTCAATTGTTCACGGTCATCAGCCTGTGGAGGCTCCTCCATCCAGCCATGTTTGATCATTATTTTAGCTCCCTCTTCAGGGATACATGGTGATTTCTGGGATAAATGAGGCATATTTAGCACCTAAATCTCTGCGCGTACTTGCCGCTAATGCCATCGCAAAATTTCCAATCCCAGCGGCATTCATCGCTGAGACATGATACATCATAAGCTTATCTGAAAAAATATGGTCTGCTGTATCCAAGACTAAACCATCCCATGTCATCGGGACAGGCAGATTTTCTTTTAGTAAATATTGACTAAAGGTTTCTATATATTTTTGGGAAAGATCAATTCCTTTGCTAGGAAATTGTTTTACGTCCTCATGTTGTGCAGTTTGAGCAAACCCCATTATTAATGCTTTTCCAATTACATTTGTTTGAGTGTTTAAAAATAAATGGGTAATTTCAACCGATGTCACTGAGCGCTTTTTCCCAAAAAATCCGGCTAAAAAATTCTGTTTCTCAACAAAATCCACCTGATCAGGAGCAGTGATACTAGGCGGTTTTACATACAACCCTTGTTTTAACAATAAATCGCGTGTTTTGCCTTGCAGCTCAACCGCCTTGTCTAATACATTCCTATGAAACTCAGCTACATCAGGACGTGTCGCTAGCCCTATAGCCTGACTGCTGCCAAACATGACAATGATAGCCATCCGCCTTAAATACATTAACATAAACGGATCTGAAAAAAGCTTGGCTCCTCTTTGGTTTACATCTTGCTCCGTAAACCCATGCGGGACCGGAAATTCTTCATTTTTAAATAGCTCCTGTAAAAAGGAAACATTCTTCTTAGCCACTTCAAGCGTACCTTTAATAATAGGGCGCACTTCTTCATCAGTTGCCGTTTCTAAAAAATAGCTGCACACACAAACCGCCAATGTATCATTTATGTACTGTGTCCAAAGACTCGACATCTCTGCGGCTGTCAAACGTAATTTTGTCTTATCCTCCATCTGTACAGCCCTCCATAATAAAAAAGTCGGTCCACGGTAATATCCCCTAACAGACATAAAATTATTTAGGTTTATTCAATTTAGCGCTTCACAGCAATGGGGGCCTGACCCCCAATGGGTTAATGCGTTAAAGCAGCGGGGGACTGACCCCCGCTGCTTTAAATTGGTAAAGTCACTTCCTTGTTTATTGTTGAATATAATGTTTGAATAATATGATTTTATGGTTAGGAGATATTTTATGAAAGGATATTATGCAGGGATGAATGTAATATGGTGAGTCTAAAGGTTAGCAAGAATTTATTGTCTTTGACTGAAGCAAGAATAGTTGAGGTTGAAGCGGATCTTGGGAAGAATGTGGACATAAACAAGCTGGAGTTTCAGTTTGGCGGGAAGCGCCTTTCTGCATGGAAAAAGTGGACAGGCCAATCCAATTTTGATGGTGACCCTTTTATTACAATTATCGAGAAACCCCATTTAATTAAAGGAACTACAACCATCAAGGCAGTCTTAAAATTTGATCTTTTGTTTAACAGAGAAAGCCTTGCCAACAGAACGATTCGCTCGCAATATCAAAAGTTTATCGGAAATTATGAACTAGCATTGGTTGACCCAGAATCAAAAACAAAGGCCTCTGCAACAGTCAAACTAAATGTCTATGATGAGTTCCTTTTCTATCATCAGCTAAAACCCGAAATAGATGAAATCTTTAAGCAAGCAAAGCGAAGAAATAACCGTTATCTTAAATACAAAAGTCTTGGAAAATCTGTTCAGGGAAGAGACCTTCATTTTGTTATTTTGGCAAAAGATGAAACCGCTGTAGAAAAATATTTAAATGAAACACTTCCAATTGCGTTAGAGCAGCCTGGAAGTCTTTTAGAGAAGTTAAAAAATGGACATATGGGCAAATATAAAGTCCCTATTTGGTTTAATAATATTCATCCCGATGAAGTGGAAGGTCCTGACGCACAAGTTGAGTTATTGAAAAAATTTGCCCTCATGGATAAGATTACCTTTCAAAACATTCGGCAAAATGGACAAAAAGAAATTATAGACCTTAATGTGAACGAAATCCTTGATGATATCATTCTCCTCTTCATGTTTACAAATAATCCTGACGGAAGAGTAAAAAACACTAGAAGAAACGCAAATGGCATTGACCTAAACCGTGACAACCATTTTCAAACTCAGCCCGAATCCATCCTTGTCACTGAGGAAATTGCCAAGTGGACGCCCCTTTCCTTCTTGGATATGCATGGTTACATTAACGGCTTTTTAATCGAACCAGCAACTCCCCCTCACAATCCAAATTATGAATACGATTTACTATACGAAAATATGATTAGACAGGCCCATGCAATGGGCCAAGCAGGCTTAGGCAACTCCGGCTTTAAATCATACACTATTCCAGCTCTCGATTACGAAGGCGGCTGGGACGATATGTCAGTCGGCTATACCCCTATGTATGCCATGCTGCACGGTTCGCTCGGCCATACTATTGAAATTCCTGCACTAAGTCAGGATGGCTTTAACGCGATGGTGGGCGTTGGACTAGGGGCTGTCCATTTTATTAAAAAAAATAAAGATCAATTATATAAAAAACAGCTTGAAATTTTTCAGCGTGGCGTAACCGGCGAGGACAACGATGCAGTAGACAAATATCTTGTCAATTCTTCAGGAAAATCCATTGGGCGCATACGAAAAGGCTATAAGAATTTCTTTCCCGATTACTATTTGATCCCGATCGGCACTGCACAAAAAAATAAACTGGAAGCCTATAAAATGGTGCAATATCTGCTTCGAAATGGTGTTAAGGTTTTAAAAACTACGAAAAAAATAAAAGTAAACGGAACTATTTATTCTAAAGGAACATTTTTGATTCCAATGAAACAGGCAAAACGTGGTGTGGCAAACGCAATGCTATATAAAGGTGATAATATTTCAGACTGGAAAAAGATGTACGATTCCATTGTTGTTAATTTCCCGGATCTAAGAGGTTTTACCGTACTTGAAATTCGTGAAGATCGTGCCATTGGTAAAAATGTCATCAAAGTCAAGACAGCAGCGACACCAGCAGGAAAGATTACCGCAAATACCCGGCTTCAAGTATTGTCCAATACCAATAATGACACCATCAAAATCGTTAATGAACTTCTGAAAAAGGGGGTAACTGTAGAGAAGGCCACTGAAACTAAAGGTGGAGTAAACAGAGGCGACTTTATTGTCCGAACGGAGGATTTGCAGACATTTAGCAAAAACTACTTTATCCAGGCAAAGCCTTTAGACGATGCTATTCTTGTAAAAACAGCCAAGCTTAAGCGGCCAAAAGTAGCGGTTTCAGGATCTGATTTTTTGAAATATGTCATAAAAGAGCTTGGCTTTGACATGGTCAAGCAAAAGGAAGCAGATGTGATCATCAGTGACAGCAGCAGCTTAAATGAAACCAATTTATCTGGAAAAAGATATGTGGGGATTGGATTATCTGCACTAAGTGCAGTTAAAAAAAGCGGGCTATTACCAGGATATCATTATGATTACACAAAGAATGACCACGAAGGATTAGTAAAAGCAAAACTCAATAGCCATCTTCTGACCTCTGGCTATTCGTCGAACGAGCTTTTTTATGTAACATCAGGATCCTGGATTACTTCTGTACCTGCGGGTGCTGATGTATTAGCCACCTTTAGCTCGGATAATGATTTCTTCGTATCAGGATGGTGGCCTGGTCATGAAAAAGCAAAGAGCCAAATTCTTGCCTTTACCCATCAAGTAAACGATACGGTATTCACCCTTTTTGCCAATGATCCTGCCTTTCGAGCTCATACCCAGTACAGCTATCGTCTCCTGGCTAATTGCATCTTTTCTTAGGCAAGCACCTAATATTAAAACCAAGCAAAAAAATATAAGGAACCTGCATTTTAAGCAGCTTCCTTATATTTTTTTATTTAAGAGTTACAGCAGTATCTATTTATAATATTTCTCCAGCCATTCCTCTATTTTATCAAGCATATCCTGATCAAGCGGCTGATCTGCCAGGGTTTTATATTCCTTCATAAGACCAAGCATGGTATGATTGCCTTCATATTTCCGCATAAGATGATTCATCTGAGGGATAATATGCCACTCTGCCTCTCCACGGACCAATTCGGCGATCAGCTTAACATCCTCTGGCGGGACCTGGACATCTTTATCCCCAGTAATCGCTAAGACAGGACATTCCACCTCTTGTAAATAATCAGCTGTATTGTAAGCCATCGTCTCTCTTAAATATTTGGCATTGATTTTTATCCCCTGCACTCTCATGACAGATTGTTCAGTGGCAACAATTTTTTCAAAGATTTTTTTGTCTTGCTTCTTTGCTTTTTCAGTAGCATTTAGCACTCTAAATAACCAGCCTTTGAACCCTTTTGCGTGATCCATTTCAACATAGGCCATCGCTTTTTGCCAATCTGACAGCTCTTTTGATGATTTGGCACCTCCAGCCAGTAAAATCAAGCCGGAAACTGGTACTTTTTTGCATACAGCTGGTGCAATAAGTGCACCTTCACTATGCCCTAAAATAAGTACTTGGTCACTGTTAACCGATGGATGAGATTGTAAGAACTTCACACATGCTGCTGCATCTTCAATTAAATCATTTAAACCTGCCTCTAAAAAGTTACCGCCGCTTTGGTAGGTTCCTCGCTTATCATAGCGAAAAGTAACAAACCCCTTGGCCGTTAAAAATTCTGCTAAATCTTTGTACATATTCATCTGCAAATTCTTTAAATTCCCATCTCGGTCCCCTTTACCAGACCCTGAAATGATTAACACTGCAGGGTGAGCGGTCCTTGCCTCACTAGGAATTGTTAATGTGCCGCTCAATGGAAAAGCCGATTGAACTGTTATTTCTTGGCTATTATTCATGTTCTGTTCCCCTTTCCCTCTCAGGAATGATAATATTGGAAATCATTCTTTTGTTCCGATCTGGTGAAGGGGAATTTTTGGCATATTTTTCATACACCTTCGCCATATCTTTTATAAAACCCATAAATTCTTCATCAGTAAGATGAAGGGCTGTTTGTCTGTAACCGACCCCATCTCTCTGAAAATCAACCTCTCCGCTTTGAAGATAGGCTTCAAAGTTCTGCATAAGCTGTGCAGTAAAAACTAAGAAATATTGGAGATGTTCTTCCTTAGAAAGTCCCTTTATATCTTTGTTAGACATGCTGGCAGCTGAAATATTTAAGGTATAAACCTTTTCCACCGTTCCGCGAATTTGGTTTTCTTCGGTAACCACTAAAACATCTGCTTTTACAAGAGTATCTAGCTGTCTGTATAAAGTAGCCTGCGGAATATCTTTTAGTTCTTTACCCAGCATTTTCGCTGTTTTACTCTGCCCATCAATAAACTTTTGAATGATACGAAAACGAACAGGATGGAGAACCGTTTCTATTTTAATCAATTAGGAAATTTACCCCTTCCGTTATCATTTAATGTAATATTATCATTTTTGATAATATTAAACAATCATTTTTTTTCTGCTAAAAATGACACCATTTTCGCAGAGAAATAAAAAGAACTGGAAACAAAAGTCTCCAGCTCTTCAGCTTAATCTACAATAGTTACAATTCTGTTTTTGCCAACCTTTTTAGTCGGGTATTTATCAAATACAGCGATATCGTGTCCAGGAATGATTCGGTTAATATCTCCATTAACAAGATTGTTTACTTTATGAATGGAATTAAGCTGTTCAAGGTTATCCAAACCAAGGCCAAGCGGTTTATAATCTGTTGCATTTTCATAGGTATACACAACATCTTGGGCCAGTGCATACATACCCTTTTTTGTTTCAACCGTTAATGCTTGCGTACCAAACGTATGGCCTTTAGCTGCATGAACCTTTATCCCTTTTGCCACCTCAAAGTTATCATCTTTAACAAGTGTCACCCTTTTTTCTGAAGAAGCTAGTAATAAATCGTTAATATGATCGATATCTGTTGCAAGCCATACCCATTCTCGAACCTTATCAGGCAGGGATAAAGAAGTAACCCAGCCGTCTAACTCCTCTTTTTGAACGTAAAATTGTGCGTTTGGAAATTTATCAATATTTCCCGCGTGGTCATAATGCAGGTGGCTTAAAATAATTTTATCAATATCATTTGGTGTTAAATTCACTTTATTTAGGATTTCTTCTGGCCCTTCCATTGTAGATTTGGAAACGTTAAATAGTTTCACCCAATCTTTTTGTTTATCTTCTTGATCATCTCGGAAACCAATATCAAAAAGAATATTCTGATCTTTGCTTTGAATTAAATTATAGAAGAAAGGCAGATAGGTAGTACCCTGGTTGTGTGCTCCATAGACCAGTCCAGACTTTGGATAACCTTCAATCCCGCCATATTCTAACAATTTAATACTATAATTCTCTTTTTTTGCGGCAGACGCTGATACTGCACTTCCCAGCAGTAAGGTTAATGCAAGTGTAATAACCATGGTAATTCTCTTCATCATTCTCCTCCTTGATTGTTTAAAGTTTCGGTTAGGTCCAATCCTTTTACCTCCTTTTTCGTTTTTTATCTATTTTTTCCCCTAACCTTCAGATTAATTTGGAGGACTTAACTCATCACTCCACATGTCAAAAATCACTTTTTTTATATCTGCGTTTGCTTTGTTGGTTAGCTCGCTATATTGGGTTAAGTACTCTTTTTTATTGGTTTCGAAATACTGGCTGAACAGCTGTATGGACTGCTGATATTTAGGTAAAGCCTCGTTGTACGCTAACATCACATACTCCATCGATTTAGGAGGCTCGATTTTACTCAGCTCAGATTCCACGAAAGAAAGTTTTTCATCGGCTTCAGAAATTATATTTTTTACAGCTGCTTCATCAGTTTCCCCGGTTAAAAATAAAACCCCTGTACCAGACATACGAAGAATCATGGTTTTTAAATCAAAATGGAGCGGCCGAATTTTTTGGGCAAAAGCTAATTCCTCTTCAGTAAGATCCTCTGCGAATTCAGCTTCCTTTATTGCGGCATCTTTGACTGCATCAAAATCGCTGTAGTCCTTAGTGGTACTTGGATCTACCGTTTCCTCATCATGGCTGTGAATCTCCTTTTCAGCATGTATCGTGGATTGAGTGCTATTACTGCATCCTGAAATTATTAATAAACATAGAGTAAATACGATCATCCTCTTCATTCAATCAACCTCACTTCACACTTTTGTGGATAGCTATTTCTTCAATTAACGCAATAAAACCTTCCTTTTATGGAAAAATAAGTAAATATATCCATGATGAAGGCTATACAGAAATCAGAAATCATAATTTCTCCACCTATTTGCCTATCTCCATAAAAAAAGATGCTTGCAATCCTCTGCAGGCATCTCGTCATATTTTACTTAAGCTTGATATCTCCGAATTAAATCGACAAACGTATCGATAAGGGATTGTAAAAATTTCGCTGTTCCTTCATTTTTTAGATTCCCATGATCATCCATAACATTTTGAATGTTTCCGAGGTAAACTTCAGGCTGCTGAACAATTGGCATATTTAAGCATGTGAGCACTTGTCGTAAGTGGTGGTTTGCGCCGAATCCACCCAAACCGCCTGGAGATTGGCTGATAATAGCTGCCGGTTTCCCATTCCATGCGCTATCTCCATATGGCCGGGAAGCAACGTCTAAGGCATTTTTTAAAACGGCTGGAATGGAACGATTATATTCTGGCGTGACAAAAAAAATCCCGTCCATTTCCTTAATTTTATTTCGGAAGACTGTATATTCTTCCGGAACATTATTTTCATCATCTAAATCTTGATTATATAAAGGCAGCTTCCCAATTTCTATGAATTCTGCCTGATAGCCTTCTGGAAAAAACTGCTTGACACTTGCTGCCAGCTTTCTTGACAAAGACTCTTTACGCAAACTGCCCACTAATATTCCAATTTTCGTCATTCGAACCGTACATCCCTTCATGGTTTTTCTTGTTGATTCGAAGTTATTATTTACCTTAGTGCGGGGAGATATTTATAATTTGACTTTGATATGTTTCAATAAAAAACATTCATGATCTTTCGCTCACAACCCAGGAATGAAAATAGACCTCTCCCCCCATAATGTAGATAACACAAACAG